>NZ_JBKGFN010000031.1:0-1088 GCF_046521305.1 Oceanisphaera submarina
CGAAGCCAGCCGCTCGCTGGATATCGGTGAGACCATCCTGAGACGCTGGGTCAAGCAGCTACAGCAAGAGCGGGATGGCACAACACCTGCCAGCAAGGCACTAACCCCGGAGCAGCAGCGGATACAGGAGCTGGAAGCCCGCATCCACCGGCTGGAACGAGAGAAAGCCATATTAAAAAAGGCCACCGCTCTCTTGATGCAGGACGAACTCGAACGTACGCGCTGATAGACCAGTTAAGAGGGCAAGAGTCGGTCGATTTGGTCTGCTCCGTGTTTGGTGTCGCACCATCCAGTTTCTATGACTATCTGAAGCGCAAGCATACTGTGAATGCACAGCGAGTGGTGGAGCGAAGTGAAGTCAACCGGCTGTTCACCGCCAGTCGAGCATCAGCGGGCAGCAGAACACTGATGCTGATGATGCGGGAACAAGGACACCAGATGGGCCGTTACCGGGTGAGAAGTCTGATGAAGGAGCTGGGCCTGATATGCAAACAACCCGGCTCCCATGCCTATAAAACGGCCACCGTTGAACGGCCAGATATCCCCAACAGGCTGAATCGCAAGTTTACGCCAGTCGCACCCAATCAAGCCTGGTGCGGGGATATTACCTACATCTGGGCCGGCAGCCGCTGGTGTTATCTGGCCACCGTGATGGACCTGTACCGTCGTCGGGTGGTTGGCTGGGCTCTCTCGCATCGACCGGATGCCGAGCTGGTGACCAAGGCGCTGGATATGGCTTACGAGCAGAGAGGAAGACCTTGTGGGCTGTTGTTTCACTCAGACCAGGGTAGCCAATATGCCAGCCGCTTGTTCAGGCAACGGTTGTGGCGCTACCGCATTACGCAGAGCATGAGCCGCCGCGGCAACTGTTGGGACAATGCGCCTATGGAAAGACTGTTCCGCAGCCTGAAAGCGGAATGGGTGCCAGCGACTGGCTATCCGTCCATGGCCGAAGCCAAAAGAGATATCAGCGATTATCTGATGAACTACTACAACCGGTATCGCCCTCATCAACACAATGATGGGTTACCACCAGTTCAGGCCGAGAATCGGTCTAATTTATTGTCCGGGATTAGTTGACCACTACA
>NZ_JBKGFN010000032.1:0-1046 GCF_046521305.1 Oceanisphaera submarina
AGTGCATCCGCGGCTTCGGTGCATAGTTTAGCCCCGTTACATCTTCCGCGCAGGCCGACTCGACCAGTGAGCTATTACGCTTTCTTTAAATGATGGCTGCTTCTAAGCCAACATCCTGGCTGTCTGAGCCTTCCCACTTCGTTTCCCACTTAACTATGACTTTGGGACCTTAGCCGGCGGTCTGGGTTGTTTCCCTCTTCACGACGGACGTTAGCACCCGCCGTGTGTCTCCCGGATAGTACTTTACGGTATTCGGAGTTTGCATGGGGTTGGTAAGTCGGGATGACCCCCTAGCCCAAACAGTGCTCTACCCCCGTAAGTATTCGTCCGAGGCTCTACCTAAATAGATTTCGGGGAGAACCAGCTATCTCCCGGTTTGATTGGCCTTTCACCCCCAGCCACAAGTCATCCCCTAATTTTGCAACATTAGTGGGTTCGGTCCTCCAGTTGATGTTACTCAACCTTCAACCTGCTCATGGCTAGATCACCGGGTTTCGGGTCTACTCCTAGCAACTATTCGCCCAGTTAAGACTCGGTTTCCCTACGGCTCCCCTATACGGTTAACCTTGCTACTAAAAGTAAGTCGCTGACCCATTATACAAAAGGTACGCAGTCACCGAACAAGTCGGCTTCCACTGCTTGTACGTACACGGTTTCAGGTTCTATTTCACTCCCCTCACAGGGGTTCTTTTCGCCTTTCCCTCACGGTACTGGTTCACTATCGGTCAGTCAGGAGTATTTAGCCTTGGAGGATGGTCCCCCCATGTTCAAACAGGATATCACGTGTCCCGTCCTACTCGATTTCACTGTAAGTGATGTTTGGTGTACGGGGCTATCACCCACTACGGCCGGCCTTTCCAGGACCATTCCACTACACCACAAACAGCTTAAGGGCTGGTCCCCGTTCGCTCGCCGCTACTAGGGGAATCTCGGTTGATTTCTTTTCCTCGGGGTACTTAGATGTTTCAGTTCTCCCGGTTCGCCTCGCCACGCTATGTATTCACGTGACGATACTGCACTGAATGCAGTGGGTTTCCCCATTCGGA
>NZ_JBKGFN010000033.1:0-928 GCF_046521305.1 Oceanisphaera submarina
GCTATGTATTCACGTGACGATACTGCACTGAATGCAGTGGGTTTCCCCATTCGGATATTACGGACTCAAGCGCTTCTTACCAGCTCATCCGTACTTAACGCAGGTTAGCACGTCCTTCATCGCCTCTGACTGCCAAGGCATCCACCGTGTACGCTTAGTCACTTAACCATACAACCCCAAGAAGTGTGTATGTGCACCCGAAGGTACCCACAGCACTGACTTCAGCGAGGTTATAACGCATCAGTGACTGATGCTTACAACATATTTCGCCAAGAAGTTCCAAGACACTTGCGTATCAAGAACTACAAATTATTTCTATCAGCTTTCCAGATTGTTAAAGAGCGTGACTTCGAAAAAGTCAAAGTGATACATTGCGTTACAATGTATGACTTTGACGTCTTTGATGTGGTTCAGGCTGAGCTAAATGGTGGAGCTAAGCGGGGTCGAACCGCTGACCTCCTGCGTGCAAGGCAGGCGCTCTCCCAGCTGAGCTATAGCCCCATTTAGTTCTTAGCTTTTATTTATCTTTACACTATTTACATAATGTTTAGCTAAACACCAAATCGATGGCGAAACGAGGAATGAGCTGAGGACGTTTAGTTCACTAAACGACGATGCTCATGACGTTGTGTCGACAAGATTTGGTGGGTCTGAGTGGATTTGAACCACCGACCTCACCCTTATCAGGGGTGCGCTCTAACCAACTGAGCTACAGACCCAAAACCTTTGTGGCTTGCTCTCAATCGACCTCACCCTACTCTTCATTCAGAGAAGTGGGGTGCCAACCAACTGAGCTACAGACCCAAACCTGTTTTGTAACGCGTTAGCATCACAAAATCGCATCAGCTTTCACTCATGCGATAAGTCACTCTTTCATATCAAGCAAACTGTGTGAACACTCAACAGACGTTGAGATTAAGGTAAGGAG
>NZ_JBKGFN010000034.1:0-732 GCF_046521305.1 Oceanisphaera submarina
CACCGTCACCGTGACGGTGGCGGTTTCGGTGACGCCGCCGCTGGTGACCGTGTAGCTGTAGCGGTCGTCACCGTTGAAATCGGCGTTCGGGGTGTACGTCACGGTGCCATCGTCGTTGATCACGACGCTGCCGTTGGCCCCCTGGGTCACGGCCGTGATCGCCGGGGTGCCCTCGAAACGGTCGTTGCCCAGCAGGTTATCGGTGCTGCTGCCGTCTTCCGCTACGCTGACGCTGTCGTCGGCACTGTCCGCCACCGGATCGACGGTGACGTTGATCACCTGGGTGGCGCGATGGCCGTCGTCGTCGGTGACGGTCACGGTGAACCGGTCGGCGCCATGGAAATCGGCGTTCGGGGTGTACACCCAGTCGCCGGTGGCCGGATCGATGCTGGCCGTGCCGTTGGTCGCACCATCCCCCGCCTCGACGGTGAAGTAGCCGCCGTCGCTCAGGCCGTCGGCCGCGTCGGTGGCGGTCAGGGTGCCGGTGATGGCGCTGTCTTCGTGGCCGCGCCCGCCGGTGTCTCCGCCGACCTCGGCCGCGTCGTCCACCGCCCCCACCGTCACCGTGACGGTGGCGGTTTCGGTGACGCCGCCGCTGGTGACCGTGTAGCTGTAGCGGTCGTCACCGTTGAAATCGGCGTTCGGGGTGTACGTCACGGTGCCATCGTCGTTGATCACGACGCTGCCGTTGGCCCCCTGGGTCACGGCCGTGATCGCCGGGGTGCCCTCGAA
>NZ_JBKGFN010000003.1:0-262980 GCF_046521305.1 Oceanisphaera submarina
AGTTCAGGCCGAGAATCGGTCTAATTTATTGTCCGGGATTAGTTGACCACTACAACTGCTGCGCAATGCCGATGAACTCGGGCCTGCCTGCGAGGCTACAGCGTACGCGACTACCGTCTCACCCGCCTGCCGTTGGAGCTGACCCAGACACACCGCAACGATCTGACGACCGACATGGCAAGACCTGGACACTGGTGAGCTGCCAGCCACCGACGGACTCGTGGTACACCAGCATTGGCGACAATACCTTGGCGGACGCCGTTCTGGACCGGCTGGTACACAACGCACATCGGCTTCAGCTTAAGGGAGAATCAATGAGAAAACGGCTCGGGAAGTGAACCGGAGATGAACGCCTGAGCTAAAAACACCAGGGCGTGATGCGTTAAGACACCGGGTGTTCACGTGCGCCCGGAATCGGTGTTCATCTTCGCCGGAATACGCAGTACCATGAGTCATGCATAATTTACAGATACAACTAAATCGCGATGCTGATATTCCTGTAACTGAGCAAATAAGCACAGCGATTGGCGCATCAATTCGTAACGGCCGCCTCTATTCAGGCGCTCGCCTGCCTTCTTGGCGTGACCTTAGTGTTCAACTTGGCGTGGCGCGAGGAACTGTGCGAGTAGCCTACGAACGTCTGATTGATGAACAGCTTATCGTCTCACGGGGTGCTGCCGGTACTTTTGTTGCGCCTCAACTTTCCGTAGTTAACGATACCGACACCAGTGGCTTACGTGGCCCACTGCCTGGCTTTTTTACTCATCCGTTTAGCCAGTCGCCCCTGATATTTCAAATGGGTGTCCCGGCTCAAGATGTGTTTCCTTCCAAGCTTTGGCATCGGCTAACCTCAGCAGCCTCGAGCCAAGCTGCAATTGGCGGTTCCGTGAGCTACCCCGATCCGCGAGGTGAGCTGGCATTGCGCACCGAAATTGCCGGCTATTTATCTGTGGCTCGCGGTTTAAGCTGCTCGCCTGCACAAGTCATTATTACTAACGGTTATACCGGCGCTTTAGGTTTAATCATTCATGCTCTTGGCCTAAAAGATCATACCGCATGGGTCGAGGAACCCGGCTATCCACTTACCCGCATAGCACTGAGCATGGCTGGTCTCAAACCTGTAGCAGTCAATGTTGATGAGCAGGGACTGTGCGTCAGTGATGGAATAGCTCAAGCTCCTGATGCCTCGCTAGCCGTTGTTACCGCGGGTCAGCAAGCACCACTGGGCATGACGTTGTCTCTGTCACGTCGCCATCAACTACTTGATTGGGCGGAACAAACTGGAAGCTGGATCATTGAAGATGACTACCTCAGTGAGTTGCAATTGTCAGGGCGGGCAGCACCTGCGCTGGCATCACTTGATCGATCTGGACGAGTGATTCATCTTGGTTCGTTCAGTAAAACGATAAGCCCTTCACTGCGTATGGGGTTTATCGTCTTGCCCGTAGATCACACAAATCACTTTGCAGACGTTGCCGCTGCACTTGCACCAGCATCATCAATTGTCACTCAGCTGGCTTTGACTGAATTCATACGCAAGGGTCATTATCTGCGCCACTTGCGCCGCATGAAACGCACTTATAGAAACCGTCTTGATGCACTGCGTCAGACGCTGCAATTAGCCCACACTACCGATGCCATGGCCGGACTTGCACTGCTGCTGCGATTGCCAGAAGGCGTCGATGATACTGCTATTGTGCGTCAGGCAGCGACATTGAACTTGGCACCTATGCCACTCTCGGTTTGGTATTCCAAGCCAAATTCGGCGCAAACAGGGCTATTACTCGGCATCACAAACTTGCCAGAGGAAGGGCTGGATATATGTTGCGATCAGCTGAAACAGCTAGTTGAACTAAATATATGATCATTTGTTCGGGTAGAAATATTGTTTATTCAGCGTCGGCCAGGCTGCAAAGTGCCAGGAAAATTCCGTACAATGCTCGCCTTATTACAGGGGGGCGTTTATGCCAATTCAATACAATAAACTGGTCTTCTGGAACCTGCTGGCGGCGGCGGTGCTGGGCAGCTGGTTCTGGTTACCGAATCATGGCTTCTGGTTCCATATCGATAAGGCTATTTTTTATTATTTTAACGACAAGATTGGCGCCAGTGACGGTTGGGTAACGGTCGTTGCCATCGCCAATAATCGAGCCTTCGACGGTGTGGCCTTGCTGGCGATGGGCCTGGTGTATTACAGCCATTACCGAGGCGCCAGTGCAGAGAAGAAGCGTCAGCTGCTGATCATCGGCCTGATGATGCTGCTGACTGCCATCGGGCTGAACCAGTTGGGCCGCGCCATTCCGGTGGAAAGGCCGAGCCCGACCCTGACCTTCGAGAATGTTTTCCGGCTGACCGAGCTGGCTGGTTTCAAGACCAAGGACGCCTCTGGTGACAGCTTCCCCGGCGATCATGGTCTTATGCTGATGATCTTTACCGCCTTTGTCTGGCGTTTTCTCTCCTGGAAAGCGGGGCTCTGGGGCTGCTTGTTTGTGGTGGTTTTCTCCGCGCCCCGGGTGATGGGTGGTGCACACTGGTGGACCGATATTTATGTGGGTTCTTTTTCGGTAGCCTGCTTTGGTATGGCCTGGTTGATGCACAGCGGTATGTTTGATGCTCTGCTGGTATGGCTGGACCGGAGCCTTCCCCGTCTTGGGCGAGGCTGAACCAAGCCGCTATTTATCCTGATGGAACAGGGTCGGGATCTGGCGAATAAGCCAGCTCTTGGCCTTGCCCATGGCATCCCGCCGCCAGGCCAGCACCACCTCAGTTGTTTCTCTACTGCTTCCCGCCACTTCTTTTAGCTCATTCTTTTCCAGTATGTCTTCGAGCCAGGACTGCGGGATGGATGAGATGCCGAGCCCGGCTTTCAGGGCGATGATCTTGTCCTGCATGGTGCTGACCGTTAACCGTGATTGTTTGTCGAATAATCTGAATGTCAGCGGTGGCTTGAAGCGAGCGGTATCCGCCACGGCGATGGCGCGGTAACGGCTGAACACTTCTTCTGTCAATGGCCCTGGCTCCCGGTGAATGGGATGGTCCGGGTGAGCAACATAGATAAAAGTTTCCCGATACAGGAAGCGGGTCTTGATGGCAGGGCTCAGTACCGTATTGTCTCGCAGGGGCGTAATGGCGAGATCGGCCCTTCCGGTTTCCAGCGCTTCCCAAGTGCCGGCCAGTACTTCATGCGCCAGCTTGATATCGGTTTCAGTCTGTTTTGACAAGGCATCCAGTACCGGGAACAGGCGTTGGCTGGGCATGATGGCGTCGATGGCCAGGGTGAGCCGGGTCTCCCAGCCCAGCTCCAGTGCACGGGCATCTTCAACCAGCTGTATGGCCGCATCCAGTAATAATCGTCCCCGTTCCAGCACGAGTCGGCCGACCGGGGTAAATTGGGTCTTGTGTCCGGATCGATCGAACAAGACCAGATCGAGCTCATCCTCCAGTTTCTGCATGGTATATGTGAGTGCAGAAGGCACCTTGCCCAGCTCATCGGCGGCGGCGGCAAAGCTGCCCCGGCGCGCTATGGCATCGAGCACGCGCAGGGCCTCCAGGGTCAGAGCTTTTTCTCTCGACATGATGTTTGGTTCTCATAGTGTGTGACTGGGTCAACCATAACCTATCTTGTTTCCGGTTATATAATGCAGTATTTAAAACCAGCCGACACTTTTGAGCAGGGCGGCACCGAGGCTGGTGCTGAGCAAGGAACCTAGGGTGGTGACGGCAATGATATTGGCGGCCAGCACCGCATTACCGCCCATGGCGCGTACCATGACGTAGCTGGCGGCGGCGGTGGGTGAGGCATTGATCAGAAACAGAATGGCCAGCTCAAAATCACGAAAGCCGACCAGGTAGCCGCCCAGGGTAATAAATGCGGGGATGGCCAGCAATCGCAGCACGGCAACGGTCGGAAGCAGTCCGTTCTCTTCCCTGCCGCCCTTCAGGCTCAGACTGGCACCGGTGCAGAGCAGTGCCAGCGGCAGTGTCATCTGCGCCAGATACTGGCCGGTTTTCATCAGCGTCCCCGGCACGGCCCAATCGTTGGCGGCAAAGGGCAGGGCGGCAACAATACCGATAATCAGCGGATTCCTGACAATCCCCTTGAGTACTCTTCCTAGCGGCAGGCTTTCACCCTGGTTCAGGCTGCGATTCAGCGTGATCACGGCAAGAATATTAAATAGTATGGTCAGGCAGGCCACGTACATGGCGGCGGCGGCCACGCCCTGGCTGCCGTAGGCATTATTGACGTAGGCCAGACCGACAATGCCCATATTGGCACGAAAAGCCCCTTGCACCAGAATACCGCGTACACATTTGTCGGGGGTCACGCGAATGGCAAGCCATTCCAGCAATACAAAGGCTACCAGGGTTGCCGAGATGCCATAAAGAATGAGGGAGGGACTGGCCATCTGGCTGAAGTCGGTTTGAGCGATACTGGTAAACAACAGCATTGGCAGGGCGATATTGAATACCAGTTTACTGGCTCCATCGATAAAGCCCTCGTTCATCATCTGGGTTCGGCGCAGGCCAATACCCAGCAACAGCAACAGGCAGATGGGACCGGTAATGGAGATGGAAAACAGGACGCTGCTAATAAGCTGGTTCATTAAGTCTGGGATGAGGGGCTGGGGTAATCAGCATGCCTCGAGCCTTCATGGAGAGCAAGACTCGCATTGTCTTTGGCAGCCCATAAATAGAAAAAGGCGCATCAACAGCGCCTTTTTCTATTTATGACTGATAATCGCCAGCACGCTCCGGCTGGTAATCAATGGCAGTAATGGCGACCTGCAGTGTCTTGCCGTTGGGGCCTGGCCATTGGATACTTTGATCGATGGCCAGGCCGAGCAGAGCCGCGCCAATGGGAGCCAGTACCGAAATTTTCTCTTTGGCACCATCCATATCCCGTGGGTAGCACAGCGTTTTGGTAAAGGTCTCTTTGCTACCGGCCATGGTAAAGGTGATGGTGGAATTCATGGTCACGATATTGTCCGGCATCTCGGTGGGGGCGACCACATTAGCCCGATCGAGTTCGTCTTCAAGCCGTCTGACGGCATCGGAGTCGGGCTGTTTTTCAAGCAGAGCCTCGAGCCGGGCCAGATCCAGAGTAGATACAGTAATAGGTGGCAACTGGGCCATATAAACCTCCATAAAAAAGCAGGCAACGCTAAAAGCGCTGCCTGAACCCGATGGCTAAGATATACCTCAAGCCGTTCGCTTTAGCCAGTGGTGGTGCCGGCTATTTGTTTGAAAGGTGTCAAAATTCGGGGGTTGAAGAGGGTTTCGGGGGTTGGTTTGCGTTAAATCAAAAAAGCCCTGTTTCGAATGAGGCAAACTGCCGGCAGTTGACTTGTTTACCCTAAAAGAAATTAAGGACAGCGCATGAAAAAGATTTCCCTGCTGGTTGCCACCGTTTTATTGGCCCCTTCTGCCTTCGCTCACCAGACCGGTGACATTCTGGTGCGCGGTGGCGCTATCAACGTCAGTCCTACCACCGATACTAATGATGCCCTCGATGTACAATCCAACACCCAATTGGGCCTGACCCTGTCCTATATGGTGACCGACAACTGGGGGGTGGAACTGTTGGCAGCTACCCCCTTCTCTCATGATGTTAATCTGGGGGGCAGTGAAGTGGCGAATGTCAAGCACCTGCCGCCGAGTCTGATGGCCCAGTACTATTTCGGCGATGCCCAGAGCAAGGTGCGTCCCTATGTGGGCGCCGGTATCAATTACACCTTCTTCTTCGAGGAAGAAGGTCGTGGGATTCTGGCTGGCACCGATGTCGAAGCCGATGACTCCTGGGGGCTGGCGGCCCAGGCCGGTATCGACATGGACATCAACGACAACTGGTTCGTGAATGGCTCTGTGTGGTACATGGATATCGACACCGATGTGAAAACCGCTGCGGGTACTTTTGACACCAGCATCGATCCCATCGGTCTGATGGTAGGTCTGGGTTACCGTTTCTGAATGACTTTCAATGTGGGTTGAGAGGCATGGAGCCTCGGCAGTGTTTGGGCAGACCCTTTGGTCTGCCCTTTCTTATGGTGCGCCAGACTCTATCAGGCGACGGCAGTGCCTTCCTCGACCTGGGCCTTCACCTTGTCGACGATATAGCCGCCGATGGGAATGGCGGAGGTCGCCGCCGGCGAGGGGGCATTACAGACGTTGATGGTGCGTTTGGTATTCACGAACAGGAAGTCGTCCACCAGCTTGCCGTCTTTCGATACCGCCTGGGCGCGGATGCCGGCCGGATAAGGAGTGAGGTCGCTCAGCTGCAGGCTGGGGCAATACTTGCGTACCAGCTCCAGGTAGCCGGCCTTGTTGATGGAGTTCTTCATCTCGGTCAGGCCGGGTTTGAGGTTTTTCATCAGTACCTTGAGGATACCCGGGTAGGTGAGCATCTCCAGGGTGTCGCGTAGCGAGATATCGCGTTTGTTGTAGCCTTCGCGCTTGAAGGCCAGTACCGCATTGGGCCCGACGGTGACGGTGCCATCGATCATCCGGGTCAGGTGGACGCCGAGGAAGGGCATGTTTGGATCCGGAATGGGGTAGATCAGATGATTCACTATCTGATTGTGTTCGGGCTTGAGCAGATAGTACTCGCCACGGAAGGGACAGATCTTGAACTCGGGCTCGATGCCCAGCATGCGCACCACCCGGTCCGCCATCAGCCCGGAGCAGGACACCAGGTACTTACCCTGAAATTCGCCCTGTCCGGTTTGCACCACCACCTGGCTGCTTTCTTCCGTAAGGCCGGTGACTTCGGCGTTGTAGCGGATTTCACCGCCCAGGCGCTCGAATTCCCTGCCCATGGCGGCGGTCACCTGCTTGTAGTTGACGATGCCGCTGGAGGGCACGAAGATGCCGCCCACGCCGGTGATGTTGGGTTCGCGTTCTTTCAGCTGCCCGGCATTTAGCCAGTGACGCTCCAGGCCGTTGGCCTCGCTTCTGTCCCACAATGCCTGCATCCGCTGCATTTCCAGCTCGTTGGTGGCTACCAGCAACTTGCCGCACTCGTCGAAGGGAATATCGTGCTCCCGGCAGAACGCCTTGGTGGCTATATTGCCCTCCAGGCAGAATCTGGCCTTGAGACTACCCGGGGTGTAGTAGACCCCGGCATGGATAACGCCGCTGTTATGGCCGGTCTGATGATGGGCCGGACCGGATTCCTTTTCCAGCAACAGTATCTTGTGGTCGGGATAGGTTTTTTTCAGCTGCCAGGCGGTGGACATGCCGACGATGCCGCCACCGATAATAATGAAATCAAACACTGTGTTCACCTGTGTGAGAGAGGCAAAAGCCGGAGACCTGCCCCGGCGTGATATTGGTTTGTTGTTGTTCAAGGTGCCGCCCCGGGCGACAGCTTGTCAAAGTCTTTAGCCCTGGTTCGGATTCTTCAGGGTCTTGGCGTGGGTGAAATAGCCGCGCTGACGCATCAGCTCGCGGCGTAGCCCCTCGTGTGCGATGAACTTGTCCCGGCCGTGCAGCCAGAAGTGGTTGTTGATCAGCAGGAAAGAGCCGGGGGGAACCGGCACCGACAGCCGGTGAGCACTGGTTTCCAGCGCTTCGGACAGCTCCGCCAGCCAGACCCCTTCATCAAAGTCCTTGGGCTGCACGAACTGATCTATGTAGGACATGATGGGCTGGCCGCTGCGATCGGTATCGAACACGGCATGATAGACGTCCTTGGTGGTGTTCTTGCTCGGCGGCGCCGCCCAGCGCATCACCCGGCGGGCCATGGGATCGGCGTAGAAACGGTCCAGGTGCTCCCAGTCGTCCAGGTGCAGCAGCAGCGAGTTACCGCCTTCGATATTCTGCTCATCGACTTTCAGCATCATGACATAGTCGGTGTCCTGCTCGACGAAGGTGCCGTCGTTGTGCAGCTCCATTACCCGGTGTGCCTGACGCAGGTAGCTGTCGGAGTTGTCCTGATTCTGCACCACAAAGCGGGCGTAATACTGGCCGCTCATGGCATCGAAGTTGGAGCGCCCCATCAAATGAGCCACGGCGGTAGTGAACTTGACCATCTCTTCCGCCTGCTCGACCTTATTCAGTCCTTCCGGGGTGATCAGCAGGCCGCCGGTGTTGCGGTCGACCAGAGTATTGACCAACAGCGGCTGCAGGGCCTGACCGCAGAGATCGTTGAGCAACTGAGCCACCCGAAAACGCAGGAACGACTTGTATTCCAGCGCCTGTATCGGCCATTCGGCGGTGGCGTCCAGAAAGGCCTGTACAGTTTGCTCGTCAAAGCGCAGCTCGAGCAGGCGCTTTGACTGGGCGGACGGCGCCAGGCTGAATCCCTGGTACTGGTGATTAATGAAATCGGCGGTGGCAACGTTAGACATGGTGGCTTCCTTGTTACTGTTTATGCTGTTGGTCGAGGCGGCTTAATGTCGCTGTATATATAAAATGTCGACATTATTGATTAATGTCAATTTATTATGGTTATTTTATGATCTCCGTTGCAATTTCGTTATAATCGGCCGATGGAATCATTCAGGAACAGAGCATGAGTAACCTCGATGCCCCGCGGGAAAACCTGGCGCGCACGGCCTACCAGCAATTGAAGCAAGACATCATCCAGAGCCACTTCGGACCCGGTGAAAAGTTGCTGATGACGACCCTGAAGAGTCGTTACAGCCTGGGCGTCAGCCCTCTGCGGGAGGCGCTGTCGCAACTGGTGTCCGAACGACTGGTCACGGCAGAAAGCCAGCGCGGCTTTCGGGTCAGCCCCATGTCGATGGCGGAGCTGAAGGATATTTACGACGCCCGCGCCCAGCTGGAAGGGCTGGTGGTGGAGCTTGCCATGGCCCGGGGCGACGATCTCTGGGAGGCGGGGGTGGTCGCGGCCCATCATGCCCTGAGCAAGGTGACTCACCTGAATTCGGTCGAGGATCAGCTCAATCAGTGGGACCACCGGCATCAGCTCTTTCATCAGGCAGTGGCCGCCGGTTGCTGTTCACCCCAGCTGCTGGTGGTGCGCCAGACGCTGATGGATCAGGCGGCGCGCTATCGCTACCTGTGGCTGAAGTGCACCGTGTTCAGCGAGCAGGCACTGCAGGAAAAACAGCAGGAGCACCAGGCCTTGTTTGATGCCCTGCTGGCTCGCAATCCAGAGGCCGGTGCCATGATGCGCGAGCATCTCATGAGCCCCGTGGCCATCATCACCCAGGTGCTGTCCGAACAGGGCGTGAGCTAAAGCCGTCAACCTAATAACGGATCGGGCACCCGCCCGATCCGTTTGCTCGCCATATTAATCCCTTTGTTCTTCCTTTTTCTTTCTCCAGCCACGAGGGCATCTCATTTGAGCCCTTGGTCAATATGCTTTAGCGTACGAATAAATCAGTGTTTATCACTTTTTTAAAAGAAGTCCTTGCCCCCGAAAGTTCAGACGTGTAAATATAAAGACATGTGGACGTCCAAACGTCCCCGCAGCCGAGAAAGCCTTCCGTTTGAGTGCATCCGTGGTGGCGGGCAGTACCCAGATCCGCACTCACATGTGTTATTCTGAGTTCAACGAAATCGGGCCCGACATGTACGATATTCACTCCCCGCGGATCCCGTCGGTAGCAGAAATGGTCAAGCTGATTGAAAAAGCCATGGAGCGTCTGCCCAAGGAACGTATCTGGGTCAACCCCGACTGCGGTCTCAAGACTCGTAACTGGGAAGAAACCCGTGCAGTCCTGGCCAACATGGTGGCGGCCACGCAGGAATTGTGTAAGGCCTACGCCGAAGCCAAGGCATAAAGGAATTGTTTTAATTTAAGTTGTCAGGAGATAAACATGGGTTTTCACAGCGCGCGTCATGTAGAAGCGCTTAACCAGTCAATGGCCGAGCTGAATGGTGATATCAACGTCTCGTTCGAGTTTTTTCCGCCCAACAGCGAGCAGATGGAGCAAACCTTGTGGAACTCCATCGAGCGGCTCAAGACGCTGGCGCCCAAGTTTGTCTCCGTTACTTACGGAGCCAACTCCGGCACCCGGGACAGAACGCACAAGGTGATCAAGGACATTCAGGATAAAACAGGCCTGATTGCCGCCCCGCACCTGACCTGTATCGATGCAAGTCGCGACGAGTTGCGCGGCATAGCCCGGGACTACTGGAGTAACGGTATCCGTCAAATCGTGGCCCTGCGTGGCGACCTGCCCAAGGGCATCGAAAAGCCGGATATGTACGCCGCCGATCTGGTGAGCCTGCTGAAGGAAGAAGCCGACTTCGATATTTCGGTAGCGGCCTACCCCGAGGTACACCCGGAGGCGAAAAGCGCCCAGGCCGATCTGCTCAGCCTGAAGCGCAAGATCGACGCCGGGGCCAACCGGGCCATTACCCAGTTCTTTTTCGATGTAGAGTCGTACCTGCGGTTTCGCGACCGCTGTGTCACTATCGGCATCGACACCGAGATAGTACCGGGCATACTGCCGGTGTCCAACTACCAGACCCTGATCAAGTTTGCCGGTTTCTCCAACGTGCGTATTCCGAACTGGATGCACCAGCGTTATCAGGGGCTGGAAGATGATCAGAACACCCGCAACCTGGTGGGGGCCAGCATCGCCATGGATCAGGTTAGGGTGCTGAGCCGGGAAGGGGTGAAGGATTTCCACTTCTACACCCTGAACCGCTCCGAGCTGACGTATGCCATCTGCCACAGCCTGGGCGTAAGGCCGCCGGCCGCCGCCGTCGCTCAATAACCCTTTTTATATAGCGAAGCCCCCGCAGCGTCAGTTGCGGGGGCTTTTTGCTGGCTGCCGTCTGGCAGAGAAAGGGATTATCAACTGTAAATAAATACTTACGGTTGACTCGTTTGCTTTATTAATTTAAATATTGCTTTTTTGCTTCGATTTCGTGCTGATTGAAGTGGATAATATTGCGTCACACAATAAAAAGGATTTCTTATGCGCATCTCACTGCTGGCGACAGCGCTTGCCACTACATTGAGCCTGACTTTTGCGGCCCCGTCTCTGGCCCAGGAAACCCGTGAGTTTTCGGTATCGACCGTGCTGTCCGATGCTTTCCCCTGGGGACAGGCGGCAGAGAAGTGGGCCGAGCTGGTCAATGAGCGCTCCGATGGGCGCCTGACCCTCAAGGTGTACCCCAACGCCCAGCTGGTATCCGGCGATCAGACCCGGGAATTTTCTGCCATGCGCAGTGGCCTGATTGACATGGCGGTGGCCTCCACCATCAACTGGTCTCCTCAGGTTCCCGAGCTGAACCTGTTCTCGCTGCCTTTCCTGATGCCGGACGAGGCGGCGATCGACGCCATTACCCAGGGAAGCACAGGCGAGAAGATCTTCGCCGCCATCGACAAGAAAGGTGTCATGCCGCTGGCCTGGGGCGAAAACGGCTTTCGCGAGTTGTCCAATTCCAAACACACCATTGACGGTCCGGAAGACGTGCAGGGCCTCAAGGTACGGGTAGTGGGTTCGCCTCTGTTCCTGGATACCTTCAGTACCCTGGGCGCCAATCCGACCCAGATGAGCTGGGCCGATGCAAAGCCGGCCCTGACTACCGGCGCCATCGACGGTCAGGAAAACCCGCTGTCGGTGTTCGATGTGGCGCGGGTGGATCAGGTAGGCCAGAGTTATCTGACCCTGTGGCATTACATGGCCGATCCGCTCATTTTCGGCGTGAACAAAAAGGTATGGAAATCGCTGCCGGAGGCAGACCGGGAATTGCTGCAACAGGCGGCCATCGACGCCGGCGCCTGGGAAATCGAGAAATCCCGTGGCGAGCTGAGTCGGACCCTGGCCGCCATCAAGGAAAGGGGTGTCGAGGTGACCGAGCTGACCCCCGATCAGCATCAGGCCTTCGTCGATGCCACCGCCGAGGTGTACCAGAAATGGACACCGCGCATCGGTGCCGAACTGGTTGCCGAAGCTCAGGCGGCCATTACCGCCCGTTAAGCCTCTGTTTCTCTGGCCCGGCTGCTACGCCGGGCTGCATGAGTGAAGTTGAACCTCCGTCCGAGAGTTGTCCCCATGTCAAAATCTGCCCCCGATGCCCGCCTCGAGCGCTGGCTGGCGGCCCTTGCCCTGCTGGCTGTCTGTATCATTAGCCTGGGTAATGTGGTGGTGCGCTATACCACCGATGCGTCCTTTGCCTTTACCGAAGAGTTTTCCGTGTTTCTGCTGGTGGTGCTGACCTTTGCCGGCGCCGCCGTGGCTGCCCGCCGCCATGTCCATATTCGTATCGAGCTGGTGGAAGAGTGGTTGCCGGTTCGCCTGCGGCCTGTGTTGTACCTGCTGCAATGGGCCGCCAGCGTGCTCTTGCTGGGCCTGGTGGTCTGGTACGGCGCCTTGTTGACCTGGGAGGAATACAGCTGGGAGTCGTTGTCACCCGGCCTGGGCTATCCCACCTGGATTTATCTGATCTGGCTGCCCTTGCTGTGTCTGGCCATTATCTGGCGACTGACCCAGAGCATGATGGAACGTTGCCGGACCTGCAATGAGACGGGAGGTCGCCATGAGTCCTGATTTGCTGATGCTGCTGGTGTTCGGCGGCGCCATGCTGCTGGGCGTGCCCGTGGCCTTCGCTCTGGGGCTGGGCGGGGCCGCCGGCATAGTGCTGGGCCTGTCGCCGGACATGCTGGCGACCCTGGGCACCAACACCTACAACAGCATCGCCAAGTACCCGCTGATCGCCATACCACTGTTTATTCTTACCGGACTTATCTTCGAGCGCGCCGGAGTGGCCGCCAGTCTGGTGCGCTTCGCCCAGGCGCTGATCGGCCCGCGTCACGGCGGCCTGGGGCTGGTAGTGGTACTGGTCTGTCTGATCATGGGTGGCATGAGCGGTTCGGGTCCGGCGGACGCGGCGGCGGTAGCCATGGTGATGCTGCCCAGTATGACCAAGGCCGGTTATCCCAAGCCCTTTTCGGCGGCTTTGATCGCCTCGGCCTCCTCTACCGCCATTCTGATCCCGCCGTCCATCGCCCTGATCCTCTATTCGATCGTGGTGCCGGGGGTGGATCTGCGGGCGTTGTTTGCCGCCGGTCTGTTTCCCGGCCTGCTGGCGGGGATGTCGCTGCTGCTGCCGGTATGGTGGCTGGCCAAACGCAACGGCTGGGAAGATCCCAGCCAGGGCGATCGGCCGGATCTGAAAGAAAGTTTCATCAAGGCATTGCCGGCCCTGTTTGCCCCGGTACTAATCCTGGGTGGTTTGCGCTCGGGTCTGTTCACCCCGACCGAAGCGGCGGTGGTGGCGGTGACCTATGGTCTGATTGTGGGCATTTTTGTCTATCGTCAGCTTAGCCTGAAGGAGGTCTGGGGCCTGCTGGGCGAGGCGGGCATGGTATCCGGGGTGGTGATGATCATCATCTCGCTGGCAGGGATCTTCGCCTGGGCAGGCACCACCCTGGGCACCTTCACCCATCTGGCCGAGGCCATGCTGTCGTTGTCGGAGCGGGGCTGGGTGCTGATGATACTGATCATGGTGCTGGTTCTATTGGCGGGTATGCTGCTCGACGCCATCTCCATCTATCTGATCATCACGCCGATACTGATCCCGCTGATGCAGCATTTTGGCTGGAACCCGGTGTGGTTCGGTATTTTGCTGGCGATGAATATCGCCATCGGTCAGTTTACCCCGCCGGTGGCCATCAATCTGATGGTCACGACCCAGATCGCCGGTATCCGGCTGGAGAAAACCTTCGGTTGGGCGCTGTTCTTCATGCTGACCATGCTGTCGGCACTGATACTGGTGATGCTGTTCCCCGGCATTGCCCTCTGGCTGCCGGAGCGACTGGGGTTTGTGGTCGGTCCCTGGTAATTTCATAAGTCATATATCTGTAAGTCAAAGCCCCCGTAACGCAGGTTACGGGGGCTTTTTTATATTTCACGGTCGTGGTCGCTCTCTGTTGCCTCTTCTTGGGCACCGAGTTACCTGTAGGCGATGCTCGCAGGCCACTCCCAGCATCAGGGAGGATAGAGGGTGCAGCTCCACCGACCCTCCGCGCCAAGGATGGCGCGGCGGAGCCCCCAGGGATGGGTTCACGGCGTGTCGGGGGGAGCTGGCCCTTTGTCCGGCCTTTGCAGGGCAGCCAAGCAGGTCAGTTGTTTAATCTGTCTGCTACGAGACGCTCCCTCATGCTTTACTCCTCACGGCCAGTAATCTCAGGGCGTTTAGGGTAACCAGGGCGGTGGCGCCGGTGTCGGCCAGCACCGCCAGCCAGAGGCCGGTGATGCCGAGGATACTGGTGACCAGAAACACCGCCTTCAGCCCCAGCGCCAGGCCGATATTCTGGCGAATATTACGATGGGTCGCGCGCGACAGTCGTACAGCATCGGCCAGTCCGGTGAGTCGGCTGTGGGTGAGCGCCGCATCGGCGCTGTCCAGCGCCACGTCGGTACCCTGGCCCATGGCGATGCCCACGCTGGCCTGCTTGAGCGCCGGGGCATCGTTGATGCCGTCACCCACCATGGCCAGTTGCCGGGTTCGTCCCAGACTCACCAGTTGATCCAGCTTGCCCTGAGGGCTCAGTTCGGCGTGATAGTCGATGCCGAGCTCGGCGGCGATGCGGGCGGCGGCAGACTGATGATCGCCGGTCAGCATCAGGCAGTGAATGTTCAGCGCCTGGAGGGCGGCAATGCCGGCTTTGGCATCGTCGCGCAGCGGGTCACTCAAGGCGAACAGGGCGGCGATATGTTTGCCGACCACCAATATCACCAGGGTATGGGCCTCGGCGCGCAGTTGATTGATATCGGCCTGTTGCTCGGCGGTCAGCATGTCGGTGGCAAGGTGGGCCGGGGTACAAATCAGTAGTGGCTGCCCCTGCCATTCACTTTCTATGCCGGCGCCGGGCAGGGTGCGTCTATAGGGCAGAGATTCAGGTGTTACTCCTTCGGCATCGGCGGCGGCCACCATGGCTCTGGCCAGCGGATGATGTGATCCTGCTTCCAGTCCGGCGGTCAGTGTCAGTACCTGCTCCCGCTCGAAGGGCGGATAGATGATCACTTGCTGCAATTGTGGCTCGCCCTTGGTCAGGGTGCCGGTCTTGTCGAAGGCGAGGGTGCTTATCTTGCCCAGTTGTTCGAGTGCCGCCCCCCCCTTGATTAAAATGCCCATTCGGCTGGCGCTGGCCAGGGCCGAGGTGACTGCGGCCGGTGTGCTGATAACCAGGGCGCAGGGGCAACCGATCAACAGTAACACCAGGCCGCGGTAAATCCAGGTTTCCCAGTCGGCGGCCAGCAGTAGTGGTGGCGCCAGTGCCACCAGGGCGGCGGCCAGTATCATGGCCGGGGTATACCAGCGGCTGAAGCGTTCGATAAAGCGGGCGATGGGAGCCCGGTTGGACTCGGCCTGTTCCATCAGGTGCAGGATACGGTCTATGGTGTTGTTGCCCGGAGCCGAGGTGACCCGTACTCGTACTGCCACATCGACCAGCAGGCTACCGGCGGCAAGCCGCTCGCCGCTGCTCCGATCGACCGGCAGCGATTCGCCGGTGACCGCGCTTTCATCAAACGCCGCCAGTTCACTCAGCAGCAGGCCATCGACCGGCAGCCGCCCGCCGGGGTGCACTTCTATTTCATCATTCGGTCGCAGGCTGGAGACGGCGACGTCTTCCAGGCCGGTGGCGGTCACGCGCAGTGCCTGGTCGGGAACCAGTGCCATCAGCGCCTTTACGCCTTTGCGGGCTTTATGGGCGGCGAGGCTTTCCAGCTTTTCCCCTATCAGAAACAGCAGCAACACCATGGCGGATTCGGCGGTTTCGCCGAGCAGCAGGGCACCGCAGGCGGCGACTGTCATCAGAGTCTCGATGGAAAAAGGCGAGCCACTGCGCGCCAGTTGCAGCGCCTTGCGGCCGGTGGGCCACAGTCCCCAGAGGGTGGCAAGGGTAAACAGCGGCGGGGCGGCGGCGGGGATGAACAGGCTGGCGGCGGCGGCGGTCAGCATCAGGGCCAGCAGGGTCAGTATAGATGTGTATTCCTGCCACCAGGGGATGGAGACCTGTTCTGTGCTTTGCCTGGCCGAATGTTCGTCAAGGGGGGTGAAGCCGGCGGCACGGATGCTCTGCTCTACGGTATGAGTGGTGGTTGCCGGCGTCAGTGTGACCTGCAGTCGCTCGGTGGCAAAGCGCACCTCGGCGCTCAGGACGCCGGGCAGTCGGCGCACCGCGGTTTCAATCTTGCTCGCACAACTGGGGCAGTCCATGCCGCCGATGCGCCAGTAGCGGGTCAGGCTCTGGTCGTCGTCATCGTCGGGGAGGCTGTCATCGCCGGTCGTCTGCCGGGCGCCGCCTGTCGTTGCGGGCTGTTCGACGCCGGGCTCGGCAGGGGGCGTACATCGATGATCATGATGATGTTCTTTCTGTTCGGTTGTTGAGCCTGTGTGCCGGCAACAATGTCCCATGGGTTACTCCTTGTCTGAACGGGTTGAACAGAGTTTAAACCCTAGACGTACCTCCAGAGTCAAGGGATGGCAGCACCTGCCGTGCATACGCAATCAGGCGGTGGGACAGGTCCTTGTGAATGCCCCGCTCCAGCAACCAGCGATGCCAGTACAGCGGCTCCGTCAGCCTTCCCTGCGGGTGAAGCTCGATCAGCCGCCCGCTCATCAGGTCTTCTTCGATCATCAGCCGGGGGATCAGACAATAGGCCGCCCCGGAACGGGCGATGGCGACGAAGGCTTCGGCAGAGCGTACCGCATGGCAGGGATAGCCCCCGGGCGGCAACCCGAAATGTCGTTCTATATAGCGGGCGTGCATGTCGTCCCGCTGATCGAACGCTACCGCCGGCGCCAGCTGCAGGGCGGTCAGGCTCAGGCCCTCGGTAAAATAACGCTGCTGGAATGCGGGGGTGGCCACCAGTATGTAGTCCATTTTGCCGAGGGCATCGCAACGACAGCCTGGTAACGGCTCGGCGTGCAGGCTGATGGCACCGAAGGCCTCGCCTCGTTTCAGCCGCTCCAGGCTGCGGGACTCGTCTTCGATCAACAGATTGAGTTCTATCGGGTGGCTGTGCAGCAGGGGCGTGAGCGCCGGGATAAGCCAGGTGGCCAGGCTGTCGGCGTTGGTCACTATGGTTACTGTGAGCGGTTTTTGCGGGGCGTCCGGCAACAGGTCCGCCATGACGGCGCTTTCCAGTTGGCTGACCTGGCGGTAATGAGCCAGCAGTCGACGGCCCGCCTCGGTGGGCTGGGGTGGCTGACCGCGTACCAGCAGTGGCTGGGCCAGTCGCGACTCCAGCTGCTTGATGCGCTGAGACACCGCCGACTGGGTCAAATGTAGCAGCCGGGCGGCCCGTTCGAAGCTTTGCTCGCTCACTACCTTGTCCAGGGCGGCCAGCAGCTTGTAGTCCAGTTCGCTCATTTATGATTCCAGTTATTAATTATTCTTATGGTAATGAAATTTTATTAGTTTTACTTAACTTTAACCGCTCTTTAATCTGGTCGCCATTCAAGTCGGTAAGGTGGGTATGGAAGATGATGTACTGGTTGCCCTGGGTACAGGGATTTACGCTGGGGGCGGGGCTGATTATTCCCATCGGGGCGCAGAATGCCTTCGTGCTCAATCAAGGGATGCGGCGGCAGTACCATCTTCTGGTCGCGGCCATCTGCAGTCTGTTCGATGTGCTGTTGATAAGCCTGGGCGTGTTCGGTGGTGGTGCCGTCCTGCAGTCTCACGGGGTGCTCTATTGGGGCATCAGCCTGGCGGGCATGGCGTTTTTGCTGTTGTACGGCGCTCATTGTTGGCGCCGGGTGTTTCAGCAGGGGCAGACGGTGGCATTGAACGGGCGTGAACGGGGACTGAAGGCGGTGATCATCGGGGTGCTGGCGGTAACCCTGCTCAATCCTCAGGTCTATATCGAAACCGTGATGATACTGGGCTCGGTCGGCGGTGGCTTTGCCGAACAGGACAAGTGGGCCTTCGCCATCGGCTGTTTCAGCGCCTCGCTGATCTGGTTTTTTACCCTGGCCCTGGCGGCGGCGCGGATGAGCAATTGGCTCAATCGATCTGCGGTACAGAAGGGGATGGATGCCATCATCGGCACCCTGATGTGGTTGCTGGCCGCCAAGCTGGCGCTGGGGTTGAGCGCAACCTTATAACAGGTCCGCCAGCCTGCTCTGTTGTGACAGGTGTTCTCGATGCACGGTCAGGGTGGTTGCTTCGACCAGCGCATCCACCTGTTCGGCGACCATAAATTGCTGGCTGAAACCGGGGCTGACCGGATCTATATGCAGCCGGGTGGCCAGTATGAGGTGGGCGATCAGCTCCTGCACCCGCTCTATGCCCATGGCTACCCGAATACCGGTGCGGCTGATGCCGGCGGCGGCCAGGGCGGCATCGTCCAGCTCGGAATGGGAGGTCAGCGCCGGGCACAGCACCAGGGTGTTGGTCTGGCCCAGGCTGACCATATGCGAGAAAGCCGGCTCCAGGGCATCGAAGAAGCGTACGAAGGTGTCCCGGGAAAGCCCCGCCGGTTCCAGATCTAAGGTAAACAGCGGGCTGGGCAGGCCCAGTTCCAGCAGTTGGTGCCGCAGTCCGGCATTGGGGTGCTGCTCCAGGGCGTGGGAGTTCACCCGGATCTGCGGGTGAGAGTCCAGGAAGCGGGTCATCACCAGGGTATTGATACACTTGGCCAGCATGCGCAGCTCCAGGGTTTTCAGCCCCGTCATCACCTCATAGGCCTTGTCTCCGTCCAGAAAAGCCCCCTTGATGTAATACACCTGCCAGAACAGGGTTTGCTCCCAGCCGGGTTCGTCCTTGGGCAGGAACATACGTGGCTGTTCGCCTATCACCACACCGGCGGTGGTGCTGCCGGTGCCACTCAGATCCTTGGTATAGGAATGGATGACAAAATCCGGTCGCTCGGCCTTGTCGGCACGCTGCAGCGGGCGAAACAGCACAGGGGTGGCCAGGGTGGCGTCCAGCATCACCAGGGCACCGGCCGCGTGGCCGAGCCGGCAGATGGCGGGCACATCCAGCATAAAGCCATGGGGGTTGCAGGGTGACTCCAGATAGACCCGCAGCCGTGCTCCTCGGTCCAGTGCCTTTTGGTTATCGGTGAGTGCCTGTTGCAGGGCCTGGCGGAATTCATCGGCCGTGGTGCCGTCAAACCAGGCCAGGGTGACGCCGAGCTTCTGCGGCCGGGCGTAATAGTCCTGCAGCAGTTGATGTACGCCACCATAGACATTACGGCTGACCAGCAGCACATCGTCACGCTCCAGCACAGTGCCCAGCAGGGCATCGATGGCGGCCATGCCGGAATTGAAGTTCCAGGCCAGGTAATCGGCGCTGTAGGGACCGGCTTCCAGCTCGACCATGGTATTGGCCAGCGCCAGTGAGGTGGGATTGAGCAGCCGGGTATAGATGGGATGGCTGGACTCCCGGCCCTGAAAGGCATCGTCGATCCATTCGGTACAGGCATAGATATAGGTGGCGGTGCGCACTATCACCGGGTTGGCGGAAAACAGCGCCGGCACTCGATCAAACAGCGGATAGGGGCCCTTGGCCAGCCGAGAGCCCAGTTCCATGTTCAGTCCGCGCCATTGCCGGCGAAACGGGGTCTGCAGGTTTTCCAGCACCTTGGCCAGCTGAAAGGAGAGAAATTTCTTGGTGTTGAAGCGGCTGACCTGCTGTTCGGGCGGCAGGCTGGCGAGGGTGTCCTCGGTCAGTTGCCAGAGCGCGTGAATGTCCTGATTGGTGCGGTTGAGGTTGAGCACCGCCTGGCCCAGATGCTGGCCGTAAGGGCTGTCGGGGTCGATACCGAAGTGCTGCAATTGTTCGGTGACGAGGGCCTGCTCATCCTTGGCCTGGCTGGAATGACGACGGGGCGATAACTCCGGATTGACGGACATGACTGGCTCCTGTTCAGGCATATCCCCAAGCATGGTCGAGGAAGGCTGAAAGGGCCAGAGCCTGTCGGGAGGTACCCATCTCGAACAAAGTCCGCTCCGCCGACTCGCCATGCTCTAAGGCCACCTGTGCTGGTTAACGGCTGCGAACATCCAGTGAATGTTTGCAGCCATCGCTAAAGGGAGATGGCCTTAGTCCATGGCATGTGATGGTCGGCGGAGCTGACCCTTGGGCCTATGTCCACTACGTGGCGAAAGCCCTAATCTGCATCCAGTGGCACATGGGAATGGCACGAGTCAGGCCTTCAGCGCCTGCTCCAGATCGGCGATGATGTCGTCGCTGTGCTCTATGCCGATAGACAGGCGGATCATCTCCGGCTTCACCCCGGCCTGGGCCTGCTCGGCTTCACTCATCTGGCGGTGGGTGGTGGAGGCCGGGTGACAGGCCAGTGACTTGGCATCGCCTATGTTGACCAGTCGCTTGATGAGCGCGAGCGCATCGTAGAAACGTACACCCGCTTCGTAGCCGCCCTTGAGCCCGAACGACAGAATGGCCGAGGGCTTGCCTTTCATGAAACGCTGGGCGCGCTCGAAGTCCGGGTGTTCCGGCAGACCGGCGTAGTTGACCCAGGCCACCTGTGGATGGGCCTGAAGGAAGTTGGCCACCTTGAAGGTGTTGTCCACATGACGTTCCATGCGCAGCGGCAGGGTTTCCAGTCCCTGCAGCAACAGGAAGGCGTTGAGCGGCGCCAGGGCGCTGCCGGTGTTGCGTAGCGGCACGGTGCGGGCGCGGGCGATAAAGGCCGCCGGGCCGAAGGCCTCGGTGTAGACCACACCATGATAGGCCGGCTCGGGTTCGTTGAACTGGGGGAAACGCGCCTTGTGTTCGGCCCAGGGGAATGTTCCGCTGTCGACGATAATGCCGCCCAGGGAGTTGCCGTGGCCGCCGATGTACTTGGTGAGCGAGTGCACCACTATGTCGGCGCCGAAGTCGATGGGCTTGCACAGCAGGGGAGTGGCGACTGTGTTGTCGACCACCAGCGGTACCCCCTGGGCATGGGCCACGTCGGCCAGTCCCTGAATGTCGGCGACGTTGCCCGCCGGGTTGCCGATGCTTTCGCAGAATACCGCCTTGGTGTTGGCGTCGATAAGTCGGGCGATGGCTTGCGGGCTGGCGTCTTCGGCGAAACGTACTTCAATCCCCATGCTCGGCAGCATATGGGCGAACAGGGTGTAGGTACCGCCGTATAACTGCGGCGTGGTGATGATGTTATCGCCGCACCTGGCCAGGGTGATCAGGGCATAGTGGATGGCGGCACTGCCGGCCGACACCACAAGACCGGCGATGCCGCCTTCCAGTGCGGCTACCCGCTGCTCCAGCACGTCGTTGGTCGGGTTCATGATGCGGGTATAGATGTTGCCCGGGACTTCCAGGTTGAACAAATCGGCGCCGTGCTGGGCGCTGTCGAATTCGTAGGCCACGGTCTGATAGATAGGCACGGCCACCGATTTGGTGGTGGGATCCGTGATATAGCCATGATGGACCGCCAGGGTTTCGTCTTTCATCGGATGCTTTCCTTGTAGGTGTAATGCCGCCCAATGTAGGGGCTTTCACCCTGGCTGTAAAGCCGCCCTCAGCGGGGTAACCGCACCTGAACCAGCAGTCCTCCATCATGGTGATTGTCCAGCGTGAGCTCGCCGCCATGCTGATGGATCAGGGTGCGGGCGATGGCCAGGCCCAGCCCTATGCTGCCGTCTTCCGGGTTGCGGGCCGGGTCCAGCCGGGTGAAGGGTTTGAATACCTCTTCCAGCTGATCCTGCGGAATGCCGGGACCGAAGTCACGGATCAGCACGCGTACCCGTCTCGGTTCGGCCAGTAATCGCACTTCCACCTTGCCGCCGTATTTGACGCCGTTGTCCAGCAAATTCTGCAGCGCCCGGCGCAGGGCGGTGGGGCGACCCCGGTAGATGATGGCGTCCTGTTCTTCCAGGCTGACCTCATGGCCGTTGTCCTGCAAATCGTCGCACAGGCTTTGCAGCAGGCTGGGCAAGTCCAGATCCCGTACCGGCTCGGCCAGGCCGTCTTCCCGGGCAAACTGCAGGGTGGCGTTCAGCATTTGCTCCATCCGTTTCAGACCTTGCTGCAGTTTCTGTTTGTCTTCTCCTTCGGGCAGAAACTCGCAGCGCAGCTGCAATGTGGTGATGGGGGTGCGCAAGTCGTGTGAAATGGCCGCCAGCATGCGGGTGCGATCGGACACGAATCGATCGAGCCGGTCCTGCATGCGGTTAAAGGCGGACAGCATCTCGCGAATTTCGCTGGGCCCGCTTTCAGGTAGGGGCTCGAGCTTGTCGCCCCGGCCCAGACGTTCGGCCTGGCGAGCCAGTTCTTTCAGGGGCCGGGTGGTGCGTTGCAGCAGCCAGATCATCATTCCGGCCAGTAGCGCAGCCAGTACCACAAAGGACAGTATCGCCCTGGCGGACCAGGCGGGAATGTCCCGATCGATCAGCGAGGTGAAGTTCAGCCAGCGGCCGTCGGCCAACTCGATCACGCCATGGAGACGAATATCGGACAGCGGTGGGGAGTGATGATGTCGACGACGATCCTGTCCCCGCTCCCGGGGTGCCCAGTCGCGCAGACCCTGGCGGGACTCGATGCTGATATGAATGTCTCGTCGAGCGGGGTAGTCGAGCTTGTTGCGTATGATGCGCTCGAAGTTTGCGCTGTGCTCACCGGGCCGGGGGCGGGTGTCCGTCACTGTCAGCAGCAGGGTTTCGCTGCGGCTGGCGCGCAGAATTTCGTCGTGTAGGGCGGGGGGAGACTGGTTGAGCAGGCGGGTGACTGCAATCAGCCGTTGCAGGGTAAAGCGGCTGTTGACCATCCCCAGGGTTTCTTCCCGCTCCATGCGGTAAATCTGTACGCCCACCAGCTGGATCAGGACCAGGGCAAACAGAGCTACCAGTATGACCTGGCCGGTGAGACTGCCCAGCCAGTAGCGCAGGCGACTAGTTCCCATGGTGGATATCGGCCACCAGCATATAGCCGCCGCCCCAGATGGTCTTGATAAGTTGCGGGTGTCGGGAGTCGGACTCGAGCTTGCGCCGCAGTCGGCTGACCAGGGTGTCGATGGCGCGGTCGAAGGCCTGAGCCTCCCGCCCCCGGGCCAGATCCAGTAACTGGTCCCTGCTCAGCACCCGGTTGGGATGTCGGGTAAAGACCCGCAGCAGATCAAACTCGGCGGTGCTCAGGCTGATGGTCACGCCCTTGTCGTCGAGCAATTCCCGACGGGACAGATCCAGGGTCCAGTGACCGAAGCGGATGAGCCGGGGTTCATCGGCGGATGGCGTCAACCCTGGCTCAGGCTGGCGGCGTAATACCGCCTTGATACGGGCCAGCAGCTCGCGAGGATTGAAGGGTTTGGGCAGATAGTCGTCGGCACCCATTTCCAGGCCCACTATGCGGTCGGTTTCCTCACCCACGGCAGTGAGCATTATGATGGGCACTTCATTGCCCTGGCCGCGAAGCTCGCGGCACAGGGTCAGGCCGTCGTCTCCGGGCAGCATCAAATCCAGAATGATCAGATCGGGGCTCTGGCGGCTCAGGTACTGGCGCATTTCCTGGCCGTCCCGCACGGCCTGTACCCGATAGCCATGTTGCTCCAGAAAACGCTTCAGCAGATCGCGAATTTCCCCGTGATCGTCTACCACCAGTAACTGCCTGCCTTTGTTCATGAATCGCCCTCTCGTTGCTACCGGGCCAGTATAAGCGCCCCGGGCAGGTAAATAATGTCAAAGTATGGCAGTGGGCAAAGATGTCACACTTTGTGACAAAAAATCCGGTGGGTGACACAGTTGACTGACAAGGCGCTGCTTTAATTGATGCTGAAACCACCACCGATAGAGGTCATTATGATGAAAGCCAAATACAACGCCCTGTTGCTTGCCGCCACCTTGTTGACGGTACCCGCTCTGGTGAGTGCCGCTCATCACGAAGCCGACGGTCAGGCCGGGGCAGATGAGGCGCGCAAAGCGCACATGAAAGAGGGCTGCGAGCGCGGGGGCATGAAAGTGCGGGGCCATCACAGTCAGCGCCATCACGGCAGGATGATGGACCCGGCCCGCTTTGAACAGCACCTGAACAAGCGGCTGGAAAAGCTGGACAGCCCCGAGCTGAAGGCGCAGTTTCTGACCAGCCGCAAGGCCAGCCTGGTGGCCATGGAGCAGCAGATGCTGCTGCACAAGCTGATGGCCGAGCACAAGGCGGACAAGATAGAAAATGCGGAACTGAAAGCCGCCACCCTGGAGAAAATTGCCGCCGACAGCAAGGTGAAACAGCTGCGCCTCAAGCAGATGCAGGAGACATTGAACAAACTGAACTGAGAGTAAGATGTAGGGGGGAAATTCCCCCCCTCACGGTTCAAGGCGTTACATCCCTGTCTATCGGCTGCTGCAGCGAGATCAGAGTTTCGGTGGATTGAATTTCGTCGATAGGTTGCAAGCGGTGGACCAGCACATGTTGCAGCTCGTCGATGGAGCGGGTCATCACCTTGATGAAGATGTTGTAGTGGCCCGTGGTGTAGTAAGCCTCGACCACTTCTTCCAGCTGTTCCAGCTTGGCCAGCGCCCGGGGATAATCCCGGGCGCTTTTCAGTATGATGCCGATAAAGCAACAGACGTCGTAACCCAGCTTCTTGGGGTTCACCTGCACCCGGGTGCCTTCGATGATGCCCGCCTGTTTCATTTTCTCTATCCGCACATGAATGGTGCCGGGACTGACCGAAAAACGCTTGGCCAGTTCTGCATAGGGCACCCGTGCATTTTCCATCAACGCCATCAGAATGGATTTGTCCAGATTGTCGATACGATAATGAAGGTCGCTCTTTTCCATCATATTTTGAATATCCTGCAAAAATAAGGCGGTATTTTGATGAATTTAAATTAAGCGTGGAGTTTTTTCCATTTAATGTTGAATTTAAAGCGATATTCCTTGAGTATTCATCAAAACCAATCAGCAACCTCAGGTGAATGAGATGAAGCAATCCTATATTGAACGCCAACGCCAGATCCGTTTTGTGAAGGAGTATTTCTCCGGTCAACTGGCGCAGCAACTCAATCTGCTGGAAGTGCAGGCTCCCATTCTCAGTCGCCTGGGTGACGGTATGCAAGACAATCTGTCCGGCTCCGAAAAAGCGGTGCAGGTAAAGGTTAAGGCCATCCCCTCTGCCTCCTTCGAAGTGGTGCATTCCCTGGCCAAGTGGAAGCGTCATACCCTGGGTCGCTTCGGCTTCGATGCGGGTGAAGGCATCTACACTCACATGAAGGCGCTGCGCCCGGACGAAGACCGCCTGAGCCCCATCCACTCCGTTTATGTGGATCAGTGGGACTGGGAACAGGTTATGTCGGCGCAGGATCGGGATGCAGACTTCCTGATTGGCACCGTTAACCGCATTTATGGGGCCATCAAGCGTACCGAGCAGGCGGCGGCCGCCGAATTTGGTCTGACGCCTTTCCTGCCCGAGCAAATTCAGGTGCTGCATGCGGAAGAGCTGCTGACCCGTTATCCGGATCTGGATGCTAAGGGCCGCGAGCGCGCTATCGCCAAAGAACTGGGTGCCGTGTTTCTGGTTGGCATCGGCGGCAAACTCAGCCACGGCGACATTCATGATGTGCGGGCACCGGACTATGATGACTGGTCCAGCGCAGGTAAAGATGGCCTGGCCGGTCTGAACGGTGACATTCTGGTGTGGAACCCGGTACTGGAAGACGCCTTCGAGATTTCCTCCATGGGCATCCGGGTCGATCAGGAAGCGCTGCGCCGCCAGCTGGCGCTGACCGGTCATGAAGACAGAGCCGGACAGGAATGGCACCAGGCACTGCTGGCCGGAGAGCTGCCTCAGACCATAGGTGGCGGCATCGGTCAGTCACGCCTCGCCATGCTGTTGCTGCAACTGTCGCATATCGGTCAGGTACAATGCGGCGTGTGGCCGGCAGAATTGCATGAATCGGTCGACGCTCTGCTGTAAACGGCGGCGCCGAGATGCAAAAACGGGAACCTCAGGGTTCCCGTTTTGCGTTCTGAATACCCCTGTCAGTCATTGACTCAGTAATTGATGGAACAGCTCTGCAACTGTCTGTTGAGAAACAGCATGACCTGATGTCGGGTGACGATGCCTATGACCTTGGTGTTTTCGACTACCGGGTAGAGCTTGGGTTTGGCGCCGCCCATGAGGCGTGCCAGCTCGAATACGTCGTCATTGGCCGACACGGTCAGCGGATCTCTGCGCATCAAATCATTGACCGTGACCCTGCTGTCACAGTGGTAGCTGGCATTGATCAACTTTGGGATGCAGTCCTGCTCGGAAAGAAAGCCGATAATCTGTCGCTGCGCATCCACCACCGGCAAACCACTCAGGCCGGACTCCAGCAGCCTGTCCAGTGCCTCGGTGATGGACATTTCGGCTCTCAGCGTGGGTAGACTGTGCCGCATGATTTCACTTACTGTTGCCATCGCCATTCTCCTTGTATTACTCATAAACTGAGTGTGGCATCGTTAGGCTCGGTAAGCCAATAGGTACCGCCTGAACGATTGATAGTCAGGGTCGCCAGTGGCGAGCGGTACTGAAGTTTTTCGGCCGTTGTCCGGCGGGCACAATACGTCTCGGAGTGACAGTTGTTGCTTCTGTAGCCTGTGTTTAACCGCCCCCGCAGGGCAGCATTTGTGGGGGCTGACTACTGCGTTATCGCTCATTTATGTAGAATGACCGCATGGCATCAGCGCTGCCTTGTATCAAGACCCCACAAGCGGCTGCAAAAATCATCTCGAAAGATCAACAGACCTAATAACCGAGTGAGTGTATGGATAATGTCTAATGCGGTCAGGGGATTTGCCCCCCGCTCTTTGCTGCGACTGGTGTTGATCGCCTTTACCCTGGTGTTGCTGCCGCTGATCCTGCTGGTCATTCAGAATGGTCGCAGTCTGGACAGGGTCAACTTGCTGGCGCAGGACGGGATTGAAAGTGCTGTCATCGACACCCGGCGTGCATCGGATATGAACGACCTTGCCCTCGAGATGGAGCGAGCCATCCGCCGCTATGCGGTATTGGGCAATCCGGAATTACGCCATTCCTATCTGCGGTTGCTGGAGCGTTATCGGCTGGAGCTGGATCAGTTGCTGCTGGGCATCGACGGTGGCGACCTTGGCGCCTCCTTACAACATCAGCTGGTCTATTTGGTGGATCTGGCCCAGGCCAGTGGTGAGCAAATTCGCGAGCGGGTGGAGATGTTCAACGCCTTCAACAGCGCCACTCTGGCGCTGGATCAGCTGACCCGGGCACAGATTGACGGACGCATTCGGCAGTTGCGGGAGCATGTCATTCAGGTGCGGCAGCAATTGTGGATGCTGAGCGCGGCCCTCGGGGGCGCAAGCCTGGTACTGGTGCTGTTGTTTACCTATCTCATCATTCGTCCTGTGCGGCAGCTGGAGCGGCGTATTCTTAGCCTGGGCGCCGGGGTCGAGCCGGACGAAAAACCGATACGGGGGCCGGCGGAGCTGGTGGCACTGGGCGACAAGCTGCAGTGGCTGCATCAGCGATTGCGTGAGCTGGAAGCGCAGAAGCTGCAGTTTTTGCGGCATCTGTCCCATGAGCTGAAAACGCCGCTGGCAAGCTTGCGGGAGGGGGCCGATCTGTTGCTGGAACAGGTGACGGGCCCGCTGACCGTCGAGCAGGAAGAAATCTGCGAGCTGCTGGTACATAACAGCTTTCGCCTGCAGGGGCTGATCGAACAGTTACTCGATTACAATCGCATTCAGCAGGTACAGGTCTATCAGGAGCCGGTGGTGGTGTTACCGCTGTTGGAACAAAGCCTTGAGGCTCACCGACTGACCATCGAAAACAAGAGATTAGAGGTCAGCCTGGCGCTGGATGATGAATGCCCGCTGGCAGATGGTCATCGATTGAAGCTGGTTTTGGATAACCTTATCTCCAATGCGGTAAATTACGCCGATGTGGATGGCTTGTTGCGGGTGGAAGCCTGGTTCGAGCCGGAGGCTTATGTGCTGACGGTGGCCAACACCGGCCAGCCGATATCGGAACGGGACCGAGAGCGCATTTTCGAGCCTTTCGTGCAGGGCAGTCAGGTGCGCAAGGGCGTACTCAAAGGCTCCGGCATCGGGCTGAGTATCGCGCGGGAGGCCGCCGTCAGCATGGGTGGACGCCTGACATTGAATACAAGCATGGCAGAGCTGGTTTGTTTTGAACTGAGCCTGCCCAAAAATAATGACAAAGGGACAAAAAATGAATAGAGCGTGGTATTGCGGTGTGTTGGCATTGATGCTGACTGGCTGTTCATTGCCGTTTTCGCTGCCTTATCAGCAGCAACCCGAACCCACCTGGAGTCCGGCCTCCGACAGCCAGGAGCTGAATGACTGGCTGCAGCTGTCGGCCGAGATGATGAGCAGCAGCGAAGTCGAGCGTCAGCAACGGTTGCAGCAGCTGCAGAACATGCCCGTCAATAACGAGTTGAAGCTGGCCTTGTGGTTGAGTCACCCCCGGGCGAGTATCAACCAGCGGCAGCAGGCCCAGCAGTTGTTTAAACAGCATTTGCCGGCGGTGAATACCCGGGTGCAGCAATTTTTTGGTGTCTATCAGAGCTATAATCAGGAGCTGCTGACCTTTCACCGGCAACTGACCGAGCGGCAGCAACAGGTCGACACCCTGACCCGTAAACTGAAGGAGCTGGCCAGCATCGATGAGCAGATCAACGAACGTAAATTCCGAGAGTAGACGCCATGAAGCGTAAAGCCAGAATACTGCTGGTGGATGACGACGTCAGCCTGCTGAAGCTGCTGGGACTGCGGTTGAAAAGCGAAGGCTTCGAGGTGAGCACGGCCGCGAGCGGCGCCGAGGCACTGGAATGGCTGGAGCAGGAAAGGCCGGATATGGTGTTGAGCGACTTGCGCATGGACGGCATGGATGGTCTGGCACTGTTCGACCGGATTCAGCGTCAGCATGTAGGGCTGCCGGTGGTGATCATGACCGCCCACGGCTCCATTACCGACGCGGTTACCGCCACTCGTTCCGGTGTATTCGGTTTTCTGACCAAGCCTATCGACAAGGAAGCGCTGCGCAAGACCATCAACGAAGCCTTGTCGGTGTCGCTGCCGGCGATGCAAGACGAATGGCAACAGAGGATCATGACTCGCAGCCCGGTCATGGTGGCGTTGCTGGAGCAGGCCCGGCGCATGGCCCCGCTGGATATCAGCGTGATGCTGACCGGGCCCTCCGGCTCGGGCAAGGCATTGATGGCCGAGGTATTGCACGATGCCAGCCCGCGGCGGGATTATCCCTTTATATCCCTTAACTGCGGCGCCATGACAGAGCAACTGCTGGAGTCGGAGCTGTTCGGCCATGTCAAAGGTGCCTTCGATGGTGCCGTGTCCGATCATCCCGGTGTCTTTCTTGCCGCCCAGGGGGGGACCCTGTTGCTGGAAGAGGTCGGTGAGCTGTCGTCGTCGCTGCAGATAAAATTGTTACGAGCACTGGAGCAGCAGCAGGTGCGACCGCTGGGGGCGACCCACAGCATCAAGACCGATGTGCGGGTGTTGTCTTCCACCAATCGGGATCTGGTTTCCGCCATGGAGCAGGCGACCTTTCGGGAAGATCTGTTTTATCGGCTCAACGTGGTAAATCTGGATCTGCCGGCGTTACAGCAAAGGCCCGAGGATATTCCACTGCTGGCGCGCCATGCGCTGGATTTGCTCAGGCAGCGCCAGCAGACCCAGGTGACCGGTTTTGCTCCCGAGGCGTTGTCGATGCTGGCAGCGGCCAACTGGCCGGGTAATGTACGACAATTGCTGAATGTGGTCGAGCAGGCGGTGGCACTGGCCTCGGCCCCGGTCATAGGCCCGCAACTGCTCGAAGGCATACTGGCGGGCAGCGGCGAACAGTTTCCTACTTTCAACGAGGCCAGAGCCGAGTTTGAACGGCTGTATCTGCACAAGATACTGCGCATGGCAGAAGGTAATGTCAGCCAGGCGGCAGGGCTTGCCGGGCGCAACAGGACCGACTTCTACAAGTTGCTCAACCGACACGGCATCGAGGCCGGCACCTACAAGGAAAAAGGCAAGGGGTGAAATTTTTCTGCAGGGAGGACGCTCTTTGTATGCAATCGGACAGACACAAGAGGCTTCAGATGCGGATTCACAACAAGAAAAAATCGGAATTGAGTGAAAACCAGGTGACTCCGGAGCCAATTTATCGCCAGCGTCGGCAGATACTGCAAGGCCTGGGGTTAGGCCTGGGAGCGGCGGCACTGAGTGGCCCGGCCAGCGCCGGTTTGTTCGACTCCCTGCTGGGCGGTAAGGAAACCGCCCCCGATGCTGGCGCGGCTCAGACCATTCCCCTGACCTTCGAGCGCCCCGAGGCCTACCGGCTTGCCATACCGCAAACGGCCGAGCGGGTGGCCAGCAGCTACAACAACTTCTACGAGTTCGGCGCCGACAAGTCGGATCCGGCCCGTTATGCGCAGCAGTTCAAGACCCGGCCCTGGACCCTGACCATTTCGGGTGAAGTTGACCGGCCCCAGACGCTGGATGTGTGGGCGTGGATGGAAAAACAGCGACTCGAAGAGCGTATCTATCGTCATCGCTGCGTCGAGGCCTGGTCCATGGTCATTCCCTGGCTTGGGGTGCCCCTGGCGGACATCATCAAGGCCGCCGGGCCGACCTCCAGGGCTAAATATGTCGCTTTTGAAACCCTCTACGATCCGGAGCAGATGCGCGGCCAGGCCTCCCGTTTTACCGGCGGCGGCATCGACTACCCCTATGTGGAAGGACTGAGGCTGGACGAAGCCATGAACCCGCTGGCACTGCTGGCGGTGGGTATGTACGGCAAGACGCTGCCGCCCCAGAACGGTGCACCGATAAGGCTGGTCGTGCCCTGGAAGTACGGCTTCAAGGGCATCAAGTCTATCGTTCGCATCCACCTGACCGACAAGCAGCCGCCCACCACCTGGAATCAGCTGGCGTCCTACGAATATGGCTTTTATGCCAACGTCAATCCAGAGGTGGATCATCCCCGCTGGAGCCAGGCCAGCGAGCGGGTGATTGGCGAAGGCGGCCTGTTCGGCAGCGAGCGGAAGCCGACCCTGATGTTCAACGGTTATGAAGACGAAGTAGCCAGTCTCTACCGGGGCATGGACTTGAGGAAGCTGTACTGATGAAGCTGACTCCCAAAGGGATAACCCGGCTGAAGGTACTGCTGCATGTGGCAGCTGTGCTACCGCTGCTGTGGTTGCCCTGGGCTTTTGAAAGCGGGCGCTTCAGTGCCGATCCCATTCCCGAGTTGCTGCAGTTTCTCGGCGACTGGGCGTTACGGCTGTTGTTGCTGACGCTCTGCATCTCCCCTCTGGCCAAAAAGCTGAAAAGCGGCGGCCTGATCAAGATACGGCGCCTGCTGGGGCTCTGGTGTTTTACCTATGCCAGCTTGCACCTGCTGGTGTGGTTACTGCTCGACCTGCAACTGGCCTGGGGCCAGATTGGCGAGGAGTTGGTCAAGCGCGGCTTTATTACCCTGGGCATGGTGTCCTGGCTGGCACTGCTGTTGCTGGCGGTCACTTCTACCCGCGGCTGGCAGCGCCGGCTCGGTAGTCGCTGGCAGCGGCTGCACAACTGGGTTTATCTGCCGGCCCTGCTGATACCGATACATTTCTGGTGGGGCGTCAAGTCCGGCTGGATTGAGCCGGTCATCTATCTGGTGCTCAGTCTGAGTCTGTTGTGGTGGCGGCGTGACAAGCTGAGCCGCTGGTGGAGAACCCGGCCTAAAGCCAGGAACAAGAAAAAGGCGATGAATAGTGAGGGGTGAGGCCACCTCTTGGTTACAAATTTTTGTTGGTTTCTGGTGACAAGTGGCGATAGGAGGTCGGACAAAGGGCACAACTCCGCCGACACGCCGTAAATCCTTCCCTGGGGCCCCGGCCGTCCAGGCATTCCCACCATCCATGGCGGTCAGATGGCATTTGCTGAGTGTCACAGGGATGTGCTCGCAGCGTGTCGGAGGAGGCAACCCTGTTGCCTCTTTAATTCCACAGGTTGATTTGTGACTAAGAGGCTGGGCGCGAGAGGCTTACCACCTCCCGCTCACATCGGTTAAACTGGCGGCTTTTCGGGCAAGCAGCGGAGTATTGAATGGATAATCGGTTATGGGGATTGTGTTTTCTCGATGAAGGCGTGGCACTGTCGGTGATCAGCCGCAAGGAAACCCGTTGCCAGTGGCTGAGCGACGAAGATCAGGCCCGGCATTACCTGCTAAATGATTACCTGGATCATGTGGCCGAACTGGGTGAGCTGGACCAACAACAAACCTCGGCGGCGCGGGATCGGTTCGAGTTGCTGATGGAGCAATATCCGGAGCCGGAAACCCTGGTGGAATACCTCAACGATCTCACCAGTGGTCTGACCCGTATCCTCTGGTTTGGTCCGCTGTCTGCGCTGGCCGAAGACTACGGCGATTTTCCCCTGGCGCTGCGAGCCTACTACTGGGAAGAGTATGGCGAGGGTGAAGAAGATCCGGTGACGCCGGTGGTGGAAGACGACTGGATTTATCTGGTGGAAGCCATGGACGACTTTCTGCTGCAGGACGATTATTGAAGTCGGTCCCCTTCTGCTGCTAACCTGTATCCATATACAGTAGCCATCTGCAGCCATGATTTGCAGTCACAAGCGTCCCCTATGATCCTCTACATTGCCGAAAAACCCAGTCTGGGCCGCGCCCTGGCCGAGGTGTTGCCCAAACCCCATCAGAAGGGGGATGGTTTTATTCGTGTGGGCAACGGCGACGTGGTCAGCTGGTGCATCGGGCATCTGCTGGAGCAGGCTCAGCCCGCCGCCTATGATCCGGCCTTCAAGCAATGGCGGCTGGAACACCTGCCGATCATCCCCCGTGAGTGGAAGCTCGAAGCCAAGCCAAAGACCCGCAGCCAGCTGACGGTGCTGAAGAAGCTGTTAAAGCAGGCCGATGACATCGTTCATGTTGGTGACCCGGATCGAGAGGGCCAGCTATTGGTGGACGAGGTTATCAGCTTCTGCGGGGTCTCCGTCGCCCGTCGGGACAAGGTACAACGCTGTCTGATCAGCGACCTCAACCCGGCCGCGGTCAAGAAGGCGCTGGCGGCGCTGCGACCCAACCGGGACTTTGTGCCGCTGTCAGTGTCGGCGCTGGCACGTTCCCGGGCCGACTGGCTCTATGGCATCAACATGAGTCGGCTCTGTACCATTCAGGGCCAGAAAATGGGGTATCAGGGGGTGCTGTCGGTAGGCAGAGTGCAAACTCCGTTGCTCGGTCTGGTGGTACGGCGGGATCGGGAGATCGGTTCCTTCACCGCCAAGCCCTATTTTGAGGTGCTGGCCCTGTTGCAGACCGAGGCTGGTGAGCGATTCAAGGCCAAATGGCAGCCCAGTGAAGCCTGTCAGCCCTGGCAGGACGAAGAAGGTCGGATCTTGTCCCGGGCGTTGGCAGAAAACGTCATCAAACGCATTCAGGGCCAACCGGGACGGGTGGTCGGGGCCGAGCGCAAGCAGCGTCGGCAGGCACCACCTCTGCCTTACAATCTGTCATCCTTGCAGATTGACGCCGCTCGCCGTTTCGGGCTCAGCGCCAAGCTGGTGCTGGATGTTTGCCAGACCCTGTATGAGCGGCACAAGCTTATTACCTATCCCCGCTCCGACTGCCGCTATCTGCCGGAAGATCATTATCATCAGGCCGAGGCGGTCACCGGGGCGCTGGCCCGCACCAGCCCCGAACTGGCGCCGGCGGTGGCCGAGGCGAATTTAAGCCTGCGCAGCAAGGCCTGGAACGACAAAAAAGTCGAAGCGCACCATGCCATTATTCCCACCGCCCGGGCGATGGACGGCGGCAAGCTGTCCGGGGCCGAACAGAATGTGTATCAGTTGATTGCCCGTCAGTATCTGGCCCAGTTTTATCCACCCTGGGAATATGAAGACAAGCAGCTGGATGTCGACATCGCCGGAGGCCGCTTCGTCTCTCGTGCCCGGCAGCAAATCCGCCCGGGCTGGAAAGCCCTGTTTGCCCAGCCGGGTAAAAAAGAGGACGAAGACCCCGAGTTACAGTCGACCTTGCCCGCGTTGGCGGTGGGTGATTCCCTGCTATGCCTCGAAGGTGAATTGCTCGATAAACTGACCCAGCCGCCCAGGCACTTTACCGACGCCACCCTGCTGGCGGCCATGACCAATATAGCCCGTTATGTCACCGACGCCGAGCTCGGGAAAATACTGCGCGACACCGATGGCCTGGGTACTGAGGCGACCCGTGCCGGTATTATCGAGCTGTTGTTCAATCGCCAGTTTTTAAGGCGTGAAGGCAAGCAAATTCGGGCCACCGAGGCGGGTATCAGGCTGATCGGCAGCCTGCCCGAGTCGGCCACCACTCCGGACATGACTGCCCGCTGGGAGGCGGTGCTCGATGCCATCAGCCGCAAACAGGCCGGTTATCAGGGCTTTATGGCCGAGTTGGAAGCTTCCTTGCCTGCGCTTATCAGCCAGGTGGATCCGGCGGCGTTCACGGACCTGCAGGGTGGCGGCAAGTCGAAAAACTTCCGCAAACGCAAGCCGCGCAAAGCGGCCGCCGGTACCTCGAGCAGCTCGAAAAAGCGCTAGGCGGGAATCCGTGGAATACGGCGTAGTTCGGCGCCGTTGGGCTGCTATGCTTAGGCTTTTAATGCCGCAGATGGAAGCCCATCATGGACAGGATTTCGTTGTTGTTTGGCTTATTGGCCCTGTTGCTTGCCGGCTGCGGCCTGAGCGGAGAGGCCGGATATCAGGCCGGTTACGCCGCCCGGCTTGCCGGAGACGATGACAAGGCTTTCGAGCATTACCTGGACGCGGCCCGAAGCGATAATTATCCCGAGGCGCGCTATCAGGTGGCCGGTATGTACCTGGAGGGCCGGGGAACCCGGCAGGATACGGAGCAGGCAATCAGCTGGTTGACCCGGGTGGCGGAGTCCGGTGAACCGGAGTGGCGCAACCGTGCTCACCGACAACTGGGTCTCATCTACCGGGGTGATCATGGGGAAGGGTTTCGGGATCGGCGCAAGGCGGCGGAGCACTTTCGCCTGTGTGCCGGGCTGGGGGATGCCGACTGTGGCCGCTTGCTGGCGCTGCTTACCCCGCCATCCTTGCGGGTAGTGGCTGCAAGTCGCGAAAGCGCGGTTTCCGGCCTGCCGGCCGTGGATATTTACGCCCGCCATGCGGCCAGCGTGTACAAGATAGTGGTGTATGAGCAACTGGGCGCGGGCCTAGAGCCCATCAGCGTCGGCTCGGCCATTGCCATAGACCCCTACCGTGCCATTACCAGTTATCATCTGCTGCAGGCAGGTGGGGTACCGGTCAGCATAGACAGCCGCGCCGGCAACGATGCCGTGCAGGAGGCCGATGTGCAGGTATGGCAGGTTACCCGGGTGGATCCCCGGCGGGATCTGGCACTGCTGACCCTGGCCGAGCCGGTTCGACCACTGAACTTCACCAGTGGCATGGCATCCTTCGACCGGGTGCGGGTCGGCGAAAAGGTGTTTGCCATCGGTGCTCCGGCCGGGCTGGACAAAACCCTGACCGAGGGCATCGTTTCCGCATTGAGAACCGAGAACGGGGTGCGGTTGATCCAGACTTCGGCCCCCATCACCTATGGCTCTTCGGGCGGTGCCCTGTTCGATACCGAGGGGCGGCTGCTCGGCATGACCATCAAGGGTGTGCAGGCATGGGGTAACTTGAATTTTGCCCTGTCCATGGACGAGGTACAGGCCTTTCTGGCTGAGTAGGCGGTCTTCACCGGTGTCTATCGGACAAAGGGCTCGATCCGTCGACTCGCCGTAAACCCGTCCATGGGGGGCCGACGCGCCATCCCTGGCGCTAAGGGGCGGCGGCGCAGATCCCTTTGTCCTCCTTGATGCTGCCTCTGGAACTGCAACCCACAGAATGCTCAGATACTTGATGGGATTGCTAGATAGGGAGCGTCAAAATCGGGCCTGACCATCCCAGTCTCTATGGTTGAATACCTGCCCCTGGGCTCGGACCTCGGCCAGGGCCGCCAGATCCAGCTCGGCCACTACCCACTGGGGTCGCTCCGGCTCACCCATGACCAGCACGCCGTCGTCGGGATAACCGTAATCCACCGGGGTATAGATGGCGGCTCGTCCGGTGTTGATGTCCACCGCCTCCGACCAGGGCGCCGTGCCTATGGTGGGAGACTGGGCCACGAAGCACTGGTTTTCCAGCGCCCGGGCCTGGCAGCCGATGCGCACCCGGTTGAAGCCGGCTTCGGTATCGGTGCAACTGGGTACCAGTATCAGGTTGGCGCCGGCCTCGACCTGACGGCGGGCCAGCAGCGGAAACTCGCTGTCGTAGCAGATGGCCACGCCTACCTTGCCGAACACGGTATCCAGCACCTTGAGATCGGTACCGGACTGGATCTGCCATTGCTCGTTCTCGAAGCGGGTCATCTGCAGCTTGTCCTGCCAGTCGATACGGCCATCGGGATAAAACAGGAAGGCGCGGTTGCGATAACTGCCGTCGGCCTGGCGCACCGGAAAGGTGCCGGCCAGAATATGCAGTCCGTGCTGTTTGGCCAGAGCACCGAACAGAGTCTGGAAGTCCGCCAGCAGACTCTGCATGGCGTCGAGTTGGCCATGCAGCGAACGATAGACGTTTTCCTCGAACAGGGACGCCAGTTCCATGCTGAAATATTCCGGAAACAGCAGGAAGTTGGCGCCTCGATCGACCGCGTCCTGCACCAGGCGTCGGATCTTTTGCTCGTAGGCGGGCCAGTCCGGCAGAAAGTCGATTTGATACTGGGCGCAGGCCAGTCGCAGGGCGGGCGTCATAGTGATGTCTCCAGTGGCTTGAGGTAAAACTGCATCGGCTTGTCGGTCTCGTTCGGCTGGTCGATATCCTTCCAGCCGAAGTGAGCCCGCAGACCCGGCTCGGGCCGGTAACCGAAGTGTTGCCAGACCGGCTCCAGCGACCGATAGCCATGGGGTCGCAGCGGATGCCCGGCGGGGCGCACCACGGCGCAGAAGGCCGCCAGCTCGAAGCCGCCCAGTTGCCGGGCATGCTCCTCCCGGCCATTGAAGAAGGCCTTGTATAGGCTCTGTCCGCGATAGGCGGGCAGTAACACCGACTCGGCGCAGTAGAAGATGCGGTCGGTATCCAGCCCTCGTTCGACAAAGGGTCGACGAAAGGCTCCGGCTTCATGGCTCAGGGGCAGGCCGGTGGAAGCGCCCACCAGATGGTCGCCATCGAGCGCCAGTACACAGACGCTGTTGTCGGTCTCCAGGTAGGTACTCAGATAGTCGGCTTCATAACCCGGATTTCCGTCATAGAGATAGGGGAAGTCGCGGAATACCCTGATACGCAGTTCGGCCAGCTTGTTCAGCCAGGGTGCCAGCCCGGGGCCGGAGACCGTCAGCAGTCGGACCGGTTCTCTCATCAGGCGCTGACCTGGGCGACCCAGTCGTTGAGGTTGTAGTAGTTGCTGATACGCGCCACCTTGTTGTCGCGCAGCTCGAAGAAGGCGCCGGCCGGCAGCCGGTAGCGTTGGCCGCGAGCTTCGGGCAGGCCGTCGTCGGTCACCAGATACTCGCCTAGCACCACAAATTCGGCGGCGGCCCGGCTGCCATCGGCACTGCTCATGATCTGAATGTCGACCAGTTGTTCCCGGTAGTTGCGGTTCATGCGATCCATGAAGGCGGCGAACGCCTCGCGGCCGGTTTCGCGGTCGCCCTGATTGATGTCGTGTTGTACATCGTCGGTCAGCAGCGTGAGGAAGGCATCCATATCACCGGCGTTAAAGGCCTGGTAATAATCGGCGATCAATTGTTCGGCATTGGCTCTGTTCATGATGATGCTCCTGATTCTGACAATAGCAGGCTAATCTCGGTGAAAGTGCCGAACCGGTCAAGGGCGGCGGGCCAATGCGGCCGGCAAATGACTTTTTCGGCTCGGAAAAAGTGGCGTCAGATATGTTCCGGTGGCGTCGAGGAGCGGCTTAACCAGCTTGGGCACTTGGGGTACACTGGCACGGCATTTATTCAGGAACCGCGACCATGCAGCTCACCCAGGCATCCCTTACCCCCTATAACACCTTTTCCCTGGCCCAGACCGCCGATCGCTTGACGGTGCTGGAGCAAAGGGAACAATTACTCGCCCTGTGGCAAGCCCGCCGGGATGAGCCTCTGCTGATCGTGGGAGAAGGGTCCAACCTGCTGTTTACCTCGCCTTTTCATGGTCTGGTGCTGGTTAACCGCCTCAAGGGTATCAATGTCGCCGAAACCGACGACGCCTGGCTGTTGAAGGTGGAGGGGGGAGAAAACTGGCATCAGCTGGTGTGCTGGACCCTGGCACAGAAGATGCCCGGACTGGAAAACCTGGCGCTGATCCCCGGCACCGTCGGCGCCTCGCCGATCCAGAATATCGGTGCCTACGGAGTGGAGCTGGCGCCATTCTGCGAACAGGTGGAAAGCCTTGACTGGCACAGTGGCAAAACCCGTTACTGGTCGGCGGCCGAGTGCGCCTTCGGCTACCGGGACAGCGTGTTCAAGCATGAGGCGCGTCATCATCTGATCCTGAGTGTGACCCTGCGGCTGCCCAAGGCCTGGCAACCGGTTCTGGGCTATGGCCCGCTGGCGGAGCTGGGCGAGTCGGCAACGGCAGAACAGATTTTCGAGCGAGTCTGCGCCACCCGCCAGGCCAAACTGCCGGATCCGGCGGTGCTGGGCAATGCCGGCAGCTTCTTCAAAAATCCCAAGGTGGTGACGGCCCAGGCCGAAGCGCTCAAGCTGGCGTGGCCGGCGCTGCCGGTGTTTGCGGCGGAAAGCGGGCGGAGCAAGCTGGCGGCCGGCTGGCTGATCGATAAGGCAGGCCTCAAGGGTACCCGTGTTGGTGGCGCCGGGGTGCATACCGAGCAGGCGCTGGTGCTGGTCAACCACGGCGGAGCCACCGCCGAAGATGTGCTGCGCCTGGCGGCGTTGGTAAGGGAGCGGGTGGAGCAGTTGTTCGGTGTGCGGCTCGAGCCCGAGGTGCGCATGATAGGCGCCGGCGGCGAAACCCATCTGGACGAGGCGCTGGCATGTCTGAACTGACCCCGTTGCGCGAGACGCTGCTGCGCCTGTTGGCCGATGGCCAGTTTCATTCCGGCGAACAGCTGGGAGAGCGGCTTTCGGTCAGTCGGGCGGCGGTCGGCAAGCACGTGCAGGCGCTCAAGGCGCTGGGGCTGGATGTCTACAGTGTAAGCGGCAAGGGCTACCGGCTGGCGGTGCCGTTGCAGCTGCTGGAGCAGAGGCGGCTGAACGAGGCTCTGGCGCCGAATCGGGCCGAGCTGGTACCGGTAATAGGTTCCACCAATCAGCATTGGCTGGACTCGCTCTCCCGACTGGAAAAGGGCGATATCTGTGTCGCCGAATGTCAAACCGCCGGGCGTGGGCGACGCGGTCGCCAGTGGATCTCTCCCTTCGGCGGTCAGCTGATCATGAGCATGTACTGGCGGCTGGAGCAGGGCATGGCGGCGGCCATGGGCCTGAGTCTGGTGGTGGGCATTGCCGTGGTGGAAGCGCTGGAGGCGCAAGGCTTTGCCGGCGTGCAGCTGAAATGGCCCAACGATCTCTACCTGAATGGTCGCAAGCTGGCGGGCATACTGGTGGAGATGTCCGGCACCGCCGGTGGTCCCTGCCAGCTGGTGATCGGCATGGGGCTGAACCTGCTGCTGCCTCGGACCGAACAGGAACGTATCGACCAGCCCTGGGCGGAGCTGGTCGAGCTCGGTAATATAGAGGATCGCAATGGCCTGGTGATTGCCGTGGCCGAGCATTTGCAGCGTAGTCTGTTGTTGTTCGAACGGGAGGGTATTGCCGCTTTTCGCGGGCAATGGAACCGGCTGGATTACTTCAACGGCAAGGCGGTACGGGTACTGATGGGCGAACAGCAAGTACAGGGCATGGCCCGGGGCATCGATGCCCAGGGTGCCCTGCTGCTGGAGCTGGAAAACGGTGAAATCAAACGCTTTCTCGGCGGCGAAATATCACTGCGTGGTGAAACGCAGCTATAGGCCGCCACCCTGACGAATGTCAGGATCTTGAGGAGTTTGGGGGTTGTTCACAGGGGACACCGGCATGCCGGCGACCAGCGGCATCTGCAGAAGACGGTGTTTGCTTTTGGCTGCTAGCTTACGGCTTAACGCTTGGTGTCAGGCTTATTTCTTCAGCCACACCTGATCTATGCCGTGCTCTCTGCCCTTGGTGAGGATCAGCTCGGCCCTGTCCTTGGTGGGCAGTATGTTCTGTTTCAGGTTCTTGTAGTTGATTTCCTGCCAGATGCGGCTGGCCGTGGTCACCGCCTCTTCTTCCGACAGCCGGGCATAATGATGGAAGTATGAGTCGGGGTTGCTGAAGGCGCCGGAACGCAGCTTGAGAAAACGCTCCACATACCAGGTCTTCAGTAGCCGCTCGTCCGCATCCACGAAGATGGAAAAATCCACGAAGTCAGACACAAATACCCGATGTGGCTCGTGTGGGTAATCCATGCCGCTCTGCAGCACGTTCAGACCTTCGATGATCACGATATCCGGCTGCTCCACCACGGCTTCCTGCCCCGGCACCACATCATAGCTCAGATGTGAATACACCGGTGCCGTGACCCTGGGTTTGCCGGACTTGATATCGGAAACAAACTGCACCAATCGACGAATATCATAAGACTGGGGGAAGCCTTTTTTGCGCATCAGGCCGCGTTCTTCCAGCACCGCATTGGGATAGAGAAAGCCGTCGGTGGTCACCAGCGCTACTCTGGGATGCTGGGGCCAGCGTTCGAGCAGCGCCTCGAGAATACGCGCCGTGGTGCTCTTGCCCACCGCGACCGAACCGGCGATGCTGATGATATAAGGCACATGACGGGGTTCTTTACCGAGAAACTGATCCAGTACCCGATTGCGGCGCTGTTTGGCCTTGATATAGAGGTTGAGCAGGCGGGACAGGGGCAGGTAGATGTCTCTGACTTCCGCCAGTGACACCTTGTCGTTGATGCCCTGGAGGCGCTTGAGTTCCTCTTCGCTCAGGGGCTGATGTACTGCATCGCGCAATTCTGACCAGGTTTCGCGAGAAAAGGCCAGATAGGGGGAATAGTTGTCTATCGTCATGAGCGTGTCCTGTGGGTCGCTCGAGGACGATACACCATGGTCTGGGGATGAACAAGACGGCAAAGGGCTACAGCCGGAGCCGCGAACCGCTCTGTCATGACGATGTTTGGCTAAGATCCGAGCTGTCACGGGGGATGCCGACGTCAAAATGGTATTGTTTTGTCGTTTTTTTGTTCGCTTGAACCCGCAACTGAAAAAACTTGCGGCAAAGGTGTTGCATAGAGTCATGGCCTTGCCCTAGAATTCCGCTCGCTCTAGTGCCGGCATAGCTCAGTTGGTAGAGCAACTGACTTGTAATCAGTAGGTCCCGAGTTCGACTCTTGGTGCCGGCACCATTAAAATTTGGAGGGGTTCCCGAGTGGCCAAAGGGATCAGACTGTAAATCTGACGGCTCAGCCTTCGCTGGTTCGAATCCAGCTCCCTCCACCACATTTCCGGATCTGTCCATCATGACGGGTTCGAAATAAAACAGCTAACCGCTGTTAAAAGTAAAGCGTATTGCGGGCATCGTATAATGGCTATTACCTCAGCCTTCCAAGCTGATGATGCGGGTTCGATTCCCGCTGCCCGCTCCAGTTGCTGATATAGCTCAGTTGGTAGAGCGCACCCTTGGTAAGGGTGAGGTCCCCAGTTCGAATCCGGGTATCAGCACCACTTCTTTGCTCCCGCACCTTCACATTCTTTTTTGTTATATACTTCCTACTTGCGAATCGCGTGGTAGAGCTCACCACCCAACCAGTTAGAGGGACGAGCATGTCTAAAGAAAAATTCGAACGTAACAAACCGCACGTGAACGTAGGTACTATCGGCCACGTTGACCACGGTAAAACCACCCTGACCGCTGCCATCACCAACGTCCTTGCCAAACAGTTTGGCGGTGCCGCCCGCGCGTTTGACCAGATCGATAACGCTCCCGAAGAAAAAGCCCGTGGTATCACCATCGCCGCTTCTCACGTCGAGTACGACACCGAATCACGTCACTACGCACACGTTGACTGCCCCGGACACGCCGATTACGTGAAAAACATGATCACCGGTGCGGCTCAGATGGATGGCGCCATCCTGGTGGTTGCCGCGACCGATGGTCCTATGCCGCAAACTCGTGAGCACATCCTGCTGGCCCGCCAGGTAGGCGTACCTTACATCGTTGTGTTCATGAACAAGTGTGACATGGTTGACGATGAAGAGCTGCTCGAGCTGGTAGAAATGGAAGTTCGTGAACTGCTGTCCGAGTACGACTTCCCGGGCGACGACATTCCGGTTATCCAGGGCTCTGCTCTGAAAGGCCTGGAAGGCGATGCACAGTGGGAACCGAAGATCCTGGAACTGGCTGCTGCGCTGGATTCCTACATCCCCGAGCCCGAGCGTGCCGTTGACGGTGCTTTCCTGCTGCCGATCGAGGACGTCTTCTCTATCCAGGGCCGTGGTACCGTTGTTACCGGTCGTGTTGAGCGCGGTATCGTTAAAGTGGGTGAAGAAGTGGAAATCGTTGGTATCAAAGATACCATCAAGACTACTTGTACCGGCGTTGAAATGTTCCGTAAGCTGCTGGACGAAGGTCGTGCCGGTGAGAACGTAGGTGTTCTGTTGCGTGGTACCAAGCGTGAAGACGTTGAGCGTGGTCAGGTTCTGGCCAAGCCGGGCTCCATCAACCCGCACACCGACTTCGAATCCGAAGTATACGTGCTGTCCAAAGAAGAAGGCGGTCGTCACACTCCGTTCTTCAAAGGCTACCGTCCCCAGTTCTACTTCCGTACTACTGACGTGACCGGTACCATCGAACTGCCGGAAGGCGTTGAAATGGTTATGCCTGGCGACAACATCAAAATGGTTGTTAGCCTGATTGCTCCTATCGCGATGGAAGACGGTCTGCGTTTCGCCATCCGTGAAGGTGGCCGTACCGTAGGTGCCGGCGTTGTAGCCAAGATCGTTAAGTAATAACGTTTCTTGATTGCACGAAAAAGGAGGCTTCGGCCTCCTTTTTTCATTTGTGCTTTGCCGTAAACAAACCATATTAGTATATGTTAATGCTGTTTGTTTACGGCATGCTGTTATTGTGATTGCCATTCTGACCGTTCGGTCTATTCACAGAGGTGCTATATGGATATTAAAACGGTCACTCCTTCTTTTTCGGTTGCCGATCAGGTGACCGAAGCCGACTTGGCGCAGCTGAAGGCGGCAGGCTACCGAACTCTCATCTGCAACCGGCACGATGATGAGGCAGAAGGACAGCCGGCGGCAGAAATGCTGGCCACCGAGGCGAGAGCGCAAGGCTTCGACTGGCATTGGATCCCCATTTCTTCCGGCCAGTTTACCGACGAAGCGGTGGCAGCCTTTACTCAGGCTCTGGTCGGCAAAGAGGAGCCTGTACTGGCCTTCTGTCGTACCGGAACGCGCTCTATCACCCTGTGGGCCCTTGCGCAGGCAGGCAGGCAACCGACGATGGAGTTGGTGCGGCTCGCAGCCGGTGCCGGTTACGACTTGTCTGCCCTGGCGCCTCGGCTGAACGCGGTATCGACCAAGTAGTAGAGGGCTTGGGTTATCGGTGTTTAGCCGGTCAGACCGCGCAACAGCCTTATTCTGGCGGCAGGTTCGGGAGCATAGACAAACTTGGGTTATTGTCGTCGGTTTTCCGTTGCTAGTCTGGTGCCGGGATCTGTGATTAAAGTCGTTTTTTTCGACAAATAATTTCTTGCATTGATAACTGCTATCATTTAGATTTACTTCCTCGAAGCGGAGGGTTTATCGATGTATGTGTGTTTGTGCAGAGGCATTACCGAACGCCAGCTGAAAGCGGCGGTGGCAGAGGGCAATACCGAGTTCAGAGATCTGAAACAGGAACTCGGTCTGGGCTCTCAGTGCGGAAAATGTATTCCGGTTGCCTTGGCCATACTGGCAGAAGAAAATGCCAAGACGCACCTCTACTACGAGGTCGCTTAAACACCGACGTTGCTTAAACTTCTTTGATCCGCCGCAAAAGAGCCCCTTATTGGGGCTTTTTTGCGTTTAGGCTGTGTAAGAGAACCAGGAACCGTAATCAGTGTCTGTCCAGTTGCTTGTAGGCATACCTGGGTCTGTTGTTGAGTATCAGGTTTTTTTGTTCTTCGGTCATGTTGGCCGGGTTCAGGCCCAGCACCTTGAAGGTAAGCAGAGGCCGTGCCGCTATGGTGATCATCAAGGGCTTGATGGCATTCAGCCCCGCCTCGCCGGGTTCACCGAAGGCGTAGGTCAGAATGCCCTGTTCCAGCAGATTTTTGACGGCAGGTTCGGTTACCGGCAATTTTATGACGTTTTTACGCTGGATCACGAACTCTCGCAGCACCGCCTTTTCGCTGGCGTCGAGGTAATCCAGTAATTCCTTCAGCAGTTTCTGTTGCATCAAGCGCTGCTTGCGATAAAACACGTGCTGAAACAGCATGATGGCGGCGTGAGATAAAAAATAAGATCCAGACGCAACCATGCTCAGTACAAACAGCAGTCGGTAGTCATTCAGCCAGAGGCCGAAGGCGCCAGAAAAGAGATGGTTTGGCAGCAGAGTCATCAGGATAGAGCTCAGCAGCAGCCAGCACATGAACCAGTTAAGCGGTGAAATCTGTCGTAAGTCCAGCATCTTCTTCTCCACAATCCAGACGCCCGTCTGAAATAGCAACAGTAAATCAAATACAAAGCAAGGTACGTGCCATGGCGTGGAGTGAGCCGGGCTCAGGCTATTACTGGTAAATAAGTAATAAATAAATTACCTTTACGTTAAGAGTATACAAAATACCTTAACATTGTGTTTGTTTTGTGTTTTATTAGTATTCAATCAATCTCTATTGTTATTGTCGACAGGGAGTCCAGGTAAATGAGTACAGTTACACTTGAACAGGCGCTGATTATCACACGTGGTGCCTTGCAGCATGCATTGGAAATTTCCGCGGCACCGCTCACCGTCGCCGTGCTGGATAATGCCGGTCGTCTGGTGTCGCTGCAGCGTCAGGATGGAGCCAGCCTGTTACGCCCCGATATTGCCACCGGAAAAGCCTGGGGCGCCGTTGCCCTGGGTCGCAGCTCTCGGGGCTTGGCTGAAGTGGCAGCAGCCAGACCGGCCTTTGTCTCGGCGGTCAACGTTCTGGCAGACGGCAATATCATTCCGGCAGCCGGTGGCGTGCTGATCCGGGATGCACAGAATAAGATTCTGGGTGCGGTTGGGATCAGCGGTGATCAGCCCGATGTCGATGAAGCTTGTGCTGTAGCTGGCGTCGAGCTGGCCGATCTGGTAGCGGATTGTAGCTGAGTATTTTGTTAGTGCAGTAAACCTGTTGTTTTGGTCGAGGGGTAACCTTGGTTACTCATTTTCAGCACCCACCTGTGTGGGTGCTTTTTTTTGCACTTTTCTGCCGAACTCCAGCCAGAACTCGGGTATGGTTAGCCAATATCACTTTTCATTTTATGGCCTGGAGCCTGAAAATCAGTATGTCCCGGATCAGAGCTAAAAACGAAGAAATCATCATCCGTGCCGCCAGTCGTGTATTTGCCGAAAACGGTTACGCCGCCACCAAGACCGCCGCCATTGCCGAGCTGGCCGAATTGCCGAAACCCAATATCTACTATTACTTTGGCAGCAAGGAAAAACTCTATCGCGCCGTGCTCGAAAGTGTCACCGAGCCTCTTCTGGCGGCTTCGGTACCTTTTATCGAGTATCGGGATCCGGTCATGGCGCTGACCGCCTATATCAAATCCAAGCTGATGATTTCGAAAGACTATCCCTATGCCTCCAAGGTCTTTGCCAATGAAATCATGCATGGGGCTCCGCATCTGCCGGAAGACATCATTGCGCGCTTGAGCGCACAGACCCGCACCCTGAGCGCCAAGCTGACCGACTGGATGGGGCAGGGGCTGATGGCACCGGTCGATGCCCATCATCTGCTGTTCGCCATCTGGTCCTCAACCCAGACCTATGCGGACTTCAATTGGCAGATCACCATGGCACTGGGCAAGGAAGAGCTGGACGATCAGGACTTCGAACGGGCCGCCCAGCTGATCACCCGGCTGGTGATCGGGGGTTGCGAGGTGCGGTCCTTGCCAATCGTCTGACGACGAGCTGTCTCCCACCGACGTCAGCACCCAGTGTTGACGTCCCTCTCTCCCTCTGTCGTGACTTCTTTTCCCCGCTATTATCCGGCGCCGCTCCCGCTACACTTCATATAAAAGGCGAACAAACTCGCCTCCGTAATCCGTACGCATAATCGATGAATATCCTGTGATGACAATCGATTAACGACGTTGTGCAGGGCTTAGGTTATCCGATGGTAAAATTTTTGTTGACTCAATGGTCAAGTTTTACTTTAATTATACATGAAGATACTACTATTCCGGTGGTCGGCAATGTGTGCTGTGTATTCGTTGAAGGAGGCAAGCTTTGATTAAGTTTCTGCTTAACCAGGAGATGCGGGAGGAACAAGACCTTTCGCCAAACATGACGGTGCTCAATTACCTGCGTACTCGTGTGGGTAAAACCGGTACCAAGGAAGGGTGTGCGTCCGGCGATTGTGGCGCCTGCACCGTGGTGCTCGGCGAGCGGGAAGGGGATCACATCCGTTATCAAACGGTGAACTCCTGCCTGACCTTCGTCTCGACACTGCACGGCAAGCAGCTGCTCACGGTGGAGGATCTCAAGTCGAAGGACGGCAGTCTACACCCGGTGCAGCAGGCGATGGTGGATTTTCATGGTTCCCAGTGCGGCTTCTGTACCCCCGGCTTTATCATGTCGATGTTTGCACTCAGCAAAAACAAGCCCTCGGCGGACAAGCACGATATTCTCGAAGCCCTGGCCGGTAACCTGTGCCGCTGCACCGGGTATCGTCCCATCGTCGATGCCGCCAGAGCCATTGCCGAACAACCACGGCTGGCCGATGAATTTTCCCGCTATGAGGCAGATATACTGGCCCGGCTCGATCAGATTCAAACCGACACCCTGGTTACCCTTAACGGAAACGGTAATGTGTGCTTCTCGCCCACCAGCAGCGATGAGCTGGCGGCCTTGCTGACGCAGCACCCGGATGCCCGGCTGCTGGCCGGCGGTACCGATCTGGCGTTGGAAGTGACCCAGTTTTACCGCGAACTGCCGAAGATGATTTATGTGGGTAATGTGGCCGACATGAAACAGCTGAAAGAAGACGACCAACAGTTGGTGATCGGCGCGGCCCGCAGCCTGAGCGACAGCTACGAGGCCCTGAGCCGCGTCTTTCCCGATTTCGGTGAACTGTTGCATCGTTTTGCCTCCCTGCAGATCCGCAACCAGGGCACCCTGGGCGGTAACATAGGCAACGCCTCACCCATCGGTGATGCGCCACCGGTACTGATGGCCCTGAATGCCCGGCTGGTATTGCGCAAGGGTGACCAGGTTCGCGAACTGCCTATCGAAGAGTATTTCCTGAGTTACAAGGTGACCGCCCAGGAAGAAGGCGAATTCATCGAGAAGGTGATAGTGCCCAAACCGGCGGCCAATCAGCACTTCAAGGTCTATAAGTTGTCTAAGCGATTGGATGACGATATTTCTGCGGTCTGTGGTGCCTTCAACCTGACCATTGAAGACGGCATTGTTACCGATGCCCGCATCGGCTTCGGTGGCATGGCGGCGGTACCCAAACGTGCAGCGGCCTGCGAGCAGGCGCTGAACGGCCAGCCCTGGAATCATGCCACCGTCAAGGCGGCGATGAAGGCGCTGAACGGTGATTTCGAGCCACTGTCCGACTTCCGGGCCAGCAAGGAATACCGCAGCAAAACCGCTACCAACCTGCTCTACAAGTTTTTCATCGAGCAGCAGAGTCTGAAACTGGAAACCAGGGTGACGTCTTATGTCTAACAAACAACTGAATACTCTCACCATCGACGAGATGATGGAGCGGGTCAAACAGAGCCTGCAAACCGGCGTGGGCAAGAGCGTGCCTCATGACAGTGCCGCCATGCAGGTGGCTGGCGAGGCCCAGTACATAGATGATCGGCTCGAATTTCCCAATCAGCTGCATCTTTATGCCCGGCTGTCGGAACGAGCCCATGCCCGCATCACCAAACTCGATGTCGGCCCCTGCTACCAGTTTGACGGCGTGACCATCGCCATTACCGCCAAAGATGTGCCCGGCGAGCTGGATATCGGACCTGTGCTGGCCGGCGATCCGCTGCTGGCGGACGGCAAGGTCGAATACGTCGGCCAGCCGATACTGGCAGTGGCGGCGAAAGACCTGGAGACCGCGCGCAAGGCGGCCATGGCCGCCATCGTCGAGTACGAAGATCTGCCGCCGGTGCTGTCGGTGGAAGAAGCGCTCGAGAAAGAGTTGTTTGTAACCGAAAGTCACAAGCAGCAGCGAGGCGACTCCGCCGCCGGACTGAAAAATGCTAAGCATGTGATTGAAGGCAGCCTGCATATCGGCGGCCAGGAACACTTTTATCTGGAAACCCAGGTCAGTTCTGTGGTGCCTACCGAAGACGGTGGCATGATGGTGTTTACCTCCAGCCAGAACCCGACCGAGGTGCAAAAGCTGGTGGCCAGCGTGCTGGACGTGCCGATGCACAAAGTCGTGATCGACATGCGCCGCATGGGCGGCGGCTTCGGCGGCAAGGAAACCCAGGCCGCCGGTCCCGCCTGTATGGCGGCGGTGGTGGCGCGGCTCACCGGTCGCCCCACCAAGATGCGCCTGCCGCGGGTCGAAGACATGATGATGACCGGCAAGCGTCATCCCTTCTTCAACCAGTACAGAATTGGCTTCGACGATAACGGCCGCATCGAGGCGTCGGAAATCATCGTCGCCGGTAACTGCGGCTATTCGCCGGATTTGTCGTCCTCGATTGTCGACCGGGCCATGTTCCACTCGGACAACGCCTATTATCTGGGCGAGGCGACGGTGATCGGCCATCGCTGCAAGACCAATACCGCCTCGAACACCGCCTATCGTGGTTTCGGTGGTCCTCAGGGCATGATGACCATAGAACACGTGATGGACGAGATCGCCTCTTATCTGGGCAAGGATCCGCTGGAGATCCGCAAGATCAACTTCTACGGCAAGGACTCACGTAACGTCACCCACTATCACCAGCCGGTGGAGCACAACATCATTCACGAGCTGGTGGCGGATCTGGAGCTATCCTCCGAATACGCCAGCCGGCGCGAGGCGATCAAAGCCTTCAACGCTCAGAGCCCTATCTTGAAAAAGGGTATTGCCATCACCCCGGTGAAGTTCGGTATTTCCTTTACCGCCACCTTCCTCAACCAGGCCGGTGCTCTGGTACACATCTACACCGACGGCAGTATCCACCTTAACCACGGTGGTACCGAGATGGGCCAGGGGCTGAACATCAAGGTGGCCCAGATAGTGGCGGAAGAGTTTCAGGTGGATATTGATCGTATCCAGATCACCGCCACCAATACCGACAAGGTGCCCAACACCTCGCCCACGGCCGCGTCCAGTGGCACCGATCTGAACGGCAAGGCGGCCCAGAACGCGGCGCAGACCATCAAGCAGCGCCTGATCGACTGGGCGGCGGGTCACTTCCAGGTCAGTCCGGAAGAAGTGGTATTCAAGAACAACTTCGTGCGCGTACGAAACCAGATACTGTCGTTCCAGGAATTCGTGCAACTGGCCTACTTCAACCAGATTTCGCTGTCGAGCACCGGTTTCTATCGCACTCCCAAGATCTATTACGATCATGCCACCGGATCCGGTTGTCCCTTCTACTACTTTGCCTACGGCGCCGCCTGTGCCGAGGTGGTGGTGGACACCCTGACCGGCGAATACAAGATCTTGCGCGCCGACATACTGCACGACGTGGGTGACTCACTGAATCCGGCCATCGACATCGGTCAGGTCGAGGGTGCCTTCATTCAGGGGGTGGGCTGGCTCACCACCGAAGAACTGGTGTGGAATGACACGGGCAAGCTGATGACCAACGGTCCGGCGGGTTACAAGATACCGGCGGTGGCCGACATGCCGATCGACTTTCGGACCACGCTGGTGGAAAACCGCAAGAACCCGGAAGACACGGTATTCCATTCCAAGGCCGTGGGCGAGCCGCCCTTCATGCTCGGCATCTCGGTGTGGTGTGCGCTGAAGGACGCGGTAGCCAGCGTGTCGGATTACAGGAAATATCCGCACATGGACTCACCGGCGACCCCCGAACGGGTACTGTGGGCGGTGGAACAAATGCAGACACTGGTGGAGCAGGACGAAGCCGTGACCGAGGATGTGCTGGTCAAATAGCAGGTTTCAGGCGCAGCAGAGGCAACAGGGGTGTCTCTTCCGACCCGTTACAGGAAATGACACTCACTGTTTCCGCCTGCTGCGAACATTCACCGGACGTACGGCCAGGCAGAAACAGTTCATTACGGCGAGACAAGCTTGCCCTATGTAACGCCACACATGTTATCTGATCGCCATGGATGGCGAGAATGCCGGAACGACAGGAGCATTTTCCGGCTCTGGCATGTGATGGTCTGCCGAGGCAATCCCTGCTCCCTCTCTTTGATACTCGAGTTGCCAGTGGAGAACAGGAGCTGGTGGCTCCGATACCGAAAGGAGGACAAAGGGATCTGCTCCGCCGACCCTTTGCGCCAAGGATGGCGTGATGGAGCCCCCAGGGATGGGGTTACGGCGAGCTGGCGGAACTGACCCTTTGGCGATGCCCCTTGTGGAATAAAGCCAGCACTCGCTTTTGGTAATAGAGGTGAAGTTATGTTCAAGGACAACTGGATTCAGGTGCTGGCCGAGCTGGAACGCAAGGGAGAACCCTGCGTATTGGTTACGGTCGTCGAGCACAAGGGCTCTACGCCTCGCGACAGCGGTACCAAGATGCTGGTCACCGAGCAGGGCTGTTACGCCACCATCGGCGGTGGTCACCTGGAATACAAGGCACTGCAGCTGGCGCGCGAGATGCTGATGCAGGGCGAACAGCAGATGAAGGTGGAGCGTTTTAATCTCGGCGCCAGTCTGGGCCAGTGTTGTGGCGGCATGGCCACCATCATGCTGGAGCCTGTGGTGCGGGCGCGTCATCATCTGGTGCTGTTCGGCGCCGGTCATGTGGCCAAGGCTCTGGTACACATTTTGGCGACGTTGCCGTTTCGCATTACCTGGATAGACGAACGGGAAGCGGAATTTCCCGCCGAGCTGCCTGCCGGTATCACCCGGGTGGTAAGCGATGATCCGGTGGCCGAGATTGACGATCAGCCCGCCGGCAGCTTTTATCTGGTGATGACCCACAACCACCAGCTCGATCTGGAGCTGTGTGCCCGTATTCTCAAGCGGGGTGATGCCCGTTATTTCGGGGTTATCGGTTCACGTACCAAACGTAAACGTTTCGATTACAAGTTGAAAGAGCGAGGCTTCGACGAGGCGGCACTGGCGCAGATGATTTGCCCCATAGGTTTGCCCGAGGTGACCGGAAAGCACCCGACCGAAATTGCGGTGTCGGTGGCCGGAGAGCTGATCGCCGCCTATCAGAAGCCGGTGACGGCGGCTGGCGCCCCCCCTGCGGACGAACGGGAAGCAGGGACAAATGAGACTGCCTCGGTACGAGCATAACCATACTAATTTTCAAGGAGAAGTCCTCACATGACGCAAGCGACCGCGTATCGCGCCGCCATTCTGCATAGTCTGGCCGATCCGGCCCTGGTTGGGCTGGATGCCAGCTATGCCTACCATGAAGACGGCGTGCTGGTGGTAGCCGACGGCCATATCAGCGATATCGGCCCGGCCGAGCAGGTGCTGGCTCGCCAGCCGGCGAACATCGAGGTGATCAGCTTCGAAAACAAGCTGATCACCGCCGGTTTCATCGATACCCATATCCATTTTCCCCAGACCGAGATGATCGCTTCTTATGGCGAGCAACTGCTCGACTGGTTGAACAACTATACCTTTCCGGAAGAGCGCAAGTTTGCCGATCCCGAACATGCACGCCGGGTAGCGAGCTTCTTTCTGGATGAACTGCTGCGTAACGGCACCACCACCGCCATGGTATTCGGTACCGTACACAAGGCATCGGTGGAGACTTTTTTCAGCGAGTCGGACAAACGCAACATGCGCATGATCGCCGGCAAGGTGATGATGGACCGCCATGCTCCGGATTATCTGCTCGATACTCCCGAGTCTGCTTATGCGGACAGCAAGGAGCTGATCGAGCGCTGGCACAACAAGGGGCGCCAGCTCTATGCGGTGACGCCGCGCTTCGCGCCTACCAGTACCGCCGAGCAGTTGGCCATGGCCGGGCGGCTGCTGCAGGAGTACGACGGAGTCTATCTGCAGACTCACCTGTCCGAGAACAAGCAGGAAATCGAGTGGGTCAGGGAGCTGTTTCCCGATCGCAAGGGTTATCTTGACGTTTACGATCACTTCGGCCTGCTGGGTGAACGCTCGGTCTTTGCCCATGCGGTGCACCTGGAGCGAGAGGAATGCGCGCGCATGGGGGAAACCGACTCGGTGATTTCCTTCTGTCCTACTTCCAACCTGTTTCTGGGCTCGGGACTGTTTGATTTGCCGGAGATGGAAGCTCACCAGATCCGGATCGGTCTGGGCACCGATGTGGGCGGCGGCACCAGTTTTTCGATGCTGCAGACCATCGCGGAGGCCTACAAGATACAGCAGCTGCAGCAGCACAAGCTGCATCCGCTGAAGGCGCTGTATCTGGCCACCCTGGGGGGCGCCCGGGCGCTAAGCCTGGATGACAAGATAGGGAACCTGGCGATCGGCAAGGAGGCGGATTTCCTGGTGCTGGATCTTCATGCCACGCCGCTGATACAGGCGCGGATGAAAAATGCTCACAATTTGTTCGAACAATTATTCGTGCTGATGATGCTCGGTGACGATCGTGTGATCGCCGAGACCTACATCTATGGAGACCGCAGCTACCGAAGAAGTTGAGGCTCAGTTGAACTTCTTTTTCGGTCCGGTGCGCTTGTGCTGCAAAAAGCGCCCATTTCGGGCGTTTTTTGTGTTCAGTCACAGTCTTGACTATTGCAACTGTCGTATCGTTCAAAACCCAGTAATATTGTATACGAGATTACAAAAACTTAACTAACTAACAGGCCAGCATGCGGTATACCCTTTGTCGTATATGCAGGCCGTAACTGGAAACCCACAGCATGAGTTCACTCAGTCAACTGGAGCCAAGACCCGTCAAGTCGAGCTCAAATACTCAGGATGATATTGTTTACGAACATATCTTCGATGCCATTCTCGAACAGCGGCTGGCGCCAGGCACCAAGCTGAGCGAAGAAGCCCTGGGCGAAATCTTCGGCGTCAGCCGGACCATTATTCGCCGCGCCCTGTTGCGCCTGTCACACGAACAGGTAGTTAGCATCAGACCCAATCGTGGTGCCGTGGTCGCGGCCCCTAGCGTGGAAGAAGCCCGGCAGATTTTCGCCGCCCGCCGAGTGGTAGAGCTGGCAGTGATAGAGCTGGCGGTGAAGAATACCACGCGCGAGAGTCTGCAGCGTATCCGCACCATGGTGCAGGAAGAGCAGGACGCCTTCGCCCGTGGTGACCGGGGCAAGGGTATTCGGCTGTCGGGTGAATTTCATCTGGAGTTGGCTCATATGGCCAACAACACGCCGCTGCTCAACTTTCAGCGCAGCGTGGTGTCACAAACTTCGCTGATTATCGCCCAGTACGAGGTGGGTCATCAGGCGCACTGTTCCTTCAACGAACACGAAGCGCTGCTGCTGGCCATCGAATCCGGTGACCCGGCGAAGGCCGTCGACATGATGGCCCAACACCTGGACCATATCGAAGGCAAGCTGAACCTGGACAACGAGTCCGCCTCTACCGATCTGCATGTGGTGTTTTCCGGTGTGGTGAAAAAAAAGCCCGGTCGTAGTCGTTAATCTCCCCTGAATGCGGGGCCGTATCGGGCTCCGCTACTTCTGTTCTTTCCTCCCGGTTATTTTGTTTTCCACTGAATCTGCTGCTCTGCAGTGGCGCTTTTGTCGTGCCCGGACACCGGCCATCACGTGGTCCAAGCCACGGCAGCCAACTGGCGCTACCGGCATGACCGCCTTCCTCCTAATGTTGTGAACATGTAAACAACAGTAACAACTGTTGAGTTTATGGTCATCGCACAGCCCAAATGGGGCTGCCAAGGGAGAATGTCATGTCAGCAGAAAATCAGAAAAACGTCGCCTTGCTTGAGCAACTGTTTGCCGCCTTCAATCGTCACGATATCGAGGGCGTCATGGCCTGCATGAGCGAAGATGTTGTGTTCGAAGGGGCGGCCGGTACCGAAGCGTACGGCACCCGTTTCAATGGCGCCGCCGCCGTGGCCGCTGCCTTCGTCAAGGTGTGGACCACCTATCCCGATGTCAGCTGGCAGAACACCAGCCACTTTGCCGTCGGCGACAAGGGCGTGTCTCAGTGGACCTTCTGCGCCACTTGCTCGGATGGCAAGCGTATCGAAGCCGACGGCGTCGATATCTTCACCCTGAAAGACGGCAAGCTGGTGTTGAAGCAAGCCTTCCGTAAAGACCGGCCCCTGCTGGATCCCAAGTAAATCACCAGGGTTTCAACTTTTCATCCGGGGAATACGAATATGGATATTGCCAACAAAACCCAGGCGGATCTCCGCCAGCCGGCTCAGCCCAAGAAGGTGCTGGACAGCTATGATCCTACCTACGATCCGCTGGTGGCGGCCACGCCGGGGCGTGGCCAGCAATATGCGCCTACCTACTGGGTGGCGACTGCCGGTGAGTCGCCGGAAGATGACGGCCCCATCAGCCAGGATGTGGATGTGGACGTGGCCATCATCGGCAGCGGCTTTACCGGCCTGACCTGTGCCGTTTTTTTGGCCAAGGAGCATGGTATCAAGGCGACGGTGCTGGAAGCCAACCAGGTCAGTTGGGGCTGTACCAGCCGCAACGGTGGTCAGGCCCAGAATGCCTCGGGCCGATTGAGCCGTTCCCAGTGGATACAGCGTTGGGGGCTGGATACTGCCCGCAAGATGCACGAAGAGGTGCGCGAAGGTTTCGATACCTTCAAGGGGCTGATCAAGGAAGGCAATATCGACTGTAATCCCCAGGATGGCGGCCACCTGTACATCGCCCACCGGGACAAGGCGATGCGCAAGCTGGAAGCCGAAGCCAAGGTGCTGCGGGAGCAGTTCGGTTACCAGACCGAGATGCTCGACAAGGCCACACTGAGCCGAAACTATGTGGACGAGGCCGAGGCGGTGGGTGCCATGCACGAGCCTGACGGTATCGGTGTACACCCGCTCAAACTGGCCCATGGTTATCACCGCATGGCACGGGAGCTGGGGGCGACCATACATCCGTCCAGCCCGGTGACCGGCTGGGAAACCAAAAACGGCATTCATTATCTGCAGACGCCGGGTGGTATAGTGCGTGCCCGGGCCGTGGCAGTGGCGACCGGCGGTTACACCTCTCAGGGGCTGCATCAGAGTCTGCGCAGCAAGATAATGCCGATACTGTCCAACTCGCTGGTGACCCGGCCGATGACGGATCAGGAAATTACCGCCTGTAATTTTCAGACCAACGAGGTAATCACCGATACCCGCACTTTGCGTCATTACTATCGCAAGTTGCCGGATAACCGCTTGCAGATTGGCAGCCGCAGCTCCATCACCGGCAGCGATGCACCCAATCCCAAGCATCTGCAATTGCTGATCGACGGTATGCACCGCAAATTTCCTGCGCTCAACGGCATCAAGGTGGATTACTCCTGGTGGGGCTGGGTCGATGTGAGTCATGACATGATGCCGCGTATCGCCCAGCCAGACGAGAAGGAGCAGGTATTCTATGCCCTGGGGTATGGCGGTAATGGCGTCATGTTCTCGGCCCACGCCGGTCGGCGCATGGCCCAACGCGTCGCCGGCATCAAGGAAGGTTTCGAACTGCCGATTTACAATACGTCGTTACCGGGACACCTGTTTTCTCCCTTCCGCCGGATGGGGCAGCGGATGCTGTATCACTGGTACCAGCTGCGAGACGAGCATTTGTAAACCAAGATAACAGCCTGTGATGCCGGAGCTTTACTTTTGCGTTCATTAAGTTACAAAGGTGTAATCGAATGATGCATTATGGCTCCGGCATTTTTGCGTCTGTTTTATCACTCGTAGACAGGTAAGTCGCTTCATGTTCCCGCTGTTTCATTTCTCCACGGAAAAAACCACCAGTCTGCAGCAGCAGTTGCGCGAGCAGATTGCCGCCGCCATCATCAACGGCAATATTCCCCAGGACAGCCCCTTGCCTTCCAGCCGCAAGCTGGCCAAACAGCTGAGTATTGCCCGCAATACGGTGGTGCTGGCCTATGAACATCTGCTGGACGACGGCTATCTGCTGGCCAAGGAGCGCAGTGGTTATTTCGTTAATCCGGATATTCTTTCTCGCCAGTTGGAACTGCCGCAGCCGAGCAGCGGAAAAGAGGAGGGGTCTCCGCCGGACTGGGCACACAAACTCAAAATCATCCCCAGCCACCAGCACAACATCACCAAGCCCAAAGACTGGCAGAAATACCCCTATCCCTTTATCTACGGCCAGTTCGATACCAGCCTGTTTCCCAACAATAACTGGCGTGAGTGTTGTCGGGACGCAGTCAGCGTGCCGGCGATCCGCGACTGGGCCTCCGATCGTTTCGATGCGGATGATCCGCTGTTGATCGAGCAGATCCGCACGCGTTTGCTACCAAGGCGTGGAGTTTGGGCTTCGGCGGACCAGATACTGGTGACGGTCGGCGCCCAGCAGGCCCTGTACATGCTGGCCCGGTTGCTGCTGGATAAAGACAGCACCATCGGCATCGAAGAGCCGGGTTATGTGGATATTCGCAATATCGCTACCATGAATCCGGCCCGGGTACGCGGCCTGCCGGTGGATGAACAGGGGCTGATCGTCGACGACGGGCTGCACGGCTGCGATGCGGTGTTTACCACCCCCAGCCACCAGTGTCCGACCACGGTGACCATGCCACTGGATCGACGCTACGCCCTGCTGGAAAAGGCCTCCGAGCAGGACTTTCTGATCATCGAAGATGACTACGAGTGCGAGAGTAACTTCAAGTCCAATCCGATACCGGCGCTGAAAAGCCTGGATACCAATGATCGGGTACTGTACGTCGGCAGCCTGTCGAAGACGCTGGCGCCGGGGTTGAGGCTGGGTTATCTGGTGGGACCCGCCGAGCTTATCCGTGAAGCCCGGGCCTTGCGCCGGCTGATATTGCGCCATCCGGCGGCCAACAATCAGCGTTCTGTGGCGCTGTTTCTGGAACGGGGCTATCACGATGCGCTGATCATGAATATTGCCAAGGCCTACGAGGAGCGCTGGCAGGAGATGGGGGAGGCGTTGAACGAATACCTGCCTTCGTCCAGCCGTCAGCCCAGCTTCGGCGGTTCCTGTTACTGGGTGCAGGGCCCGGAAGGGCTGGACAGCCGTCTGTTGCGCAAGGAGGCGGCCGACAGAGGCATACTGATCGAGCCCGGCGACATTCATTTTCTGGAACAGCCGGCGCCGCTGAATTATTTTCGTCTCGGTTATTCTTCGATCCCGGCCCACAAGATACGACCGGGTATCAAGGCGCTGGTGGAGTTGATTGAAGACATGGTCTGATTGTCCTTTGCCGGGGGGCGATCGATTCGTTCCCGATGAAATGTTTTATAAATGTTAAAAGAAAGGCGTCGACAGGCGCCTTTTTTGCATTCAAGCATTTGATTTAAAGGTGTTTATTTTCTGGCGTAACGCTTGTTACGTAACTGGTCCTACTCAGTGATACCCCCAGTTCCTACTCTAGTCCTCAGTGAATCGCACCCAGGCCACCAGGCGTTATTTGCTTGAGTCGGTTCGACCGGGAGGGGAAGCCCGGGGGACGACCAAGATGGCACCACTCGTTGCGATTCGCCCCGAATTAACAATAACGAACGTAAACCTGCTTAAACCGAACATTGGATTGAACACTCCGGGGTGGCGGTACCTACCGTCACCGACAGGACACAGCAAAAGGAAGACAGCTATGCCACGTATGACTCCTAGTGAAGCCCTGGTTGAAACACTGGCGGCTAATGGTGTAACCGATGCTTTTGGCATCATGGGCTCTGCCTTTATGGATGCCATGGATATTTTCGCGCCGGCCGGTATCCGACTGATCCCAACGGTTCACGAGCAGGGTGCGGGCCACATGGCCGACGGCTATTCTCGTGTCAGTGGTCGTCACGGGGTCTGTATCGCCCAGAACGGCCCCGGTATCACCAACTTCGTGACCGCCATCGCCGCCGCCTACTGGGCGCACAGCCCCGTGGTGTGTATCACCCCGGAAACCGGCTCCATGAGCCAGGGCCTGGGTGGTTTTCAGGAAGCCCAGCAGCTGCCTTTCTTCGAAACCATTACCAAGTATCAGGGCCATGTGGCCAACCCGGCCCGTATGGCCGAAATCACGGCTCGCTGCTTCGACCGCGCCATGCTGGAAAACGGTCCGACCCAGCTGAACATTCCGCGTGATTTCTTTTACGGCGACATCAACGTCGAGATCCCTCAGCCCATTCGTATCGAGCGCGGCGCCGGTGGTGAGCAGAGCCTGCAGGAAGCGGCCGAGCTACTGGCCAACGCCAAGAATCCGGTGATCATCTCCGGTGGCGGTGTGGTCATGGCCGACGCGGTTGAACAATGCAAGGCGCTGGCCGAGTTTCTGGGTGCGCCGGTCGTGAACAGCTACCTGCACAACGACTCCTTCCCGGCCAGCCACCCGCTGTGGTGTGGCCCCCTGGGTTACCAGGGCTCCAAGGCCGGCATGAAACTGATTTCCCGTGCCGACGTGGTGCTGGCGCTGGGTACCCGCCTCGGTCCCTTCGGCACCTTGCCGCAGCACGGCATGGATTACTGGCCGAAAGACGCCAAGATCATCCAGGTTGACTGCGATGCCAAGATGCTGGGTCTGGTGAAGAAGATTTCCGTCGGTGTCTGTGGCGATGCCAAGGCCGCCGCCGTGTCCATGCTCAAGCGTCTGGAAGAGATGAACGTGTACTGCCTGGAAACCAAAGGCGCCCGTGCCAGCGAAATTGCCGCCGAAAAAGCGGCCTGGGAGCAGGAACTGGACGAGTGGATCCACGAAAAGGACGACTACTCGCTGGACATGATCGCCGAGCAGGCCGAAGAAGAAGGCAGCTTTCTGCACCCGCGTCAGGTACTGCGCGAGCTGGAAAAAGCCATGCCGGAAGACGCCATGGTGTCCACCGACATCGGCAACATCAACTCGGTGGCCAACAGCTACCTGCGCTTCGAGAAGCCGCGTTCTTTCTTCGCCGCCATGAGTTTCGGCAACTGTGGCTACGCCCTGCCTACCATTATCGGTGCCAAGGTGGCCGCGCCCGAACGTACCGCCATCTCCTACGCCGGTGACGGCGCCTGGGGCATGTCGATGATGGAAATCATGACCTGTGTGCGTGAGAACATTCCGGTCACTTCCATCGTGTTCCACAACCGTCAGTGGGGCGCCGAGAAGAAGAACCAGGTCGACTTCTACAACCGTCGCTTCGTGGCCGGGGATCTGGAAAACCCGAGCTTTGCCTCAATCGCGCGCTCCATGGGTGCCGAAGGTGTCACCGTTGACCGTCTGGAAGACGTAGGCCCGGCACTGAAGGCCGCCTGTGCCGCCCAGAAGGAAGGCAAGACCACCGTTATCGAAATCCTGTGTACCCGCGAACTGGGCGACCCCTTCCGCCGTGACGCCCTGTCCAAGCCGGTACGTCATCTGGAGAAGTACAAGGACTACTGCTGATAGCGACTGTTGATAGTGCCGGCTGAAATTCATTCATCGGCACCGTCATTGACCCGTACCGCAACGTGATCAGCAATACAAAGGGTTGGCCGAGCCAGCCCTTTTTCTCTCACCCTCTTACCGCATCGTCGCCACTAAGAGGTGAATCACGGGAGTTAACCCGATGCCATTGCCCCAGTGGCCTCCGGTTGTTTTCTGTCTGTCAGGAAGGAATGGAATCATGCTCAGTACCACGCCCAAGGAATGTCCGGCCCGGTTGCTGGATCAGGCCCGTCAGCACCCCAGGGTCACCACAGTGGTGATTAACCCGGTCAACGAGGTCTCGCTGGCCAGCGCCCGCATGGCCAGCGAGCAGGGGTTGATCGAGCCGATACTGGTGGGTGATATCGAGACCATGCGCCGTCAGGCCGAGGCCATGGGGTGGGCGCTTGATCAGGTTCGTCTGGTGCAGGCCGACGACGAAACCGACGCGGCCAGGCTGGGGGTGGCGCTGGTCAGCCAGGGCGATGCGCATTCCATCATGAAGGGGCACGTGCATACCGATATTCTGCTGCGGGCGGTACTCAACAAGTCGGCGGGTCTGCGCACCGACAGCCGCCTGAGTCATGTGTTCTACATGACGGTGCCCGGCAGCGACAAGGCGCTGTGCATCACGGATGCGGTGATCAACGTGCAGCCCTCGGTGCTCGACAAGCTGCATATCGCCCGCAATGCCATCGAATTCATGCATGCCCTGGGTAACGGGGAACCCAAGGTGGCCTTGCTGTCGGGTACCGAGGAAGTGAGCAAGAGCATGCCGTCCAGCCAGGATGCGGCCGAGTTGGTCAAACTGGCGGCCATGGGCGCGCTGCCCGGCGCCGTGGTGGAAGGTCCGCTGGCGTTCGATAATGCGGTATCACCCGAGGCCGCAGCCATCAAGGGCATCACGGGCAAGGTACCCGGGCAGGTGGATATTCTGCTGGTGCCCAACCTGGAGTCGGGCAACTTCCTGTTCAAGCAGATGGTGTATTTTATGGGCGCCACCGCCGCCGGTTTGGTGCTGGGTGCCCGGGTGCCGATCATACTGACGTCTCGTGCCGATCCGCCGGAGGCCCGCCTGGCGTCCTGCGCCCTGGCATCGCTGTATTGCGCTCATCGGTCGTTGTCGGCTCCGGCTCTGGTATCCTGAATTCCGCTTTCGTTAAAGGAGTTGCTCATGTCGCTCAGTCGTTATGGTTTTATTGTGAAAGGCGCGGATCTGGAGCTGTTCAAGCACCATAGCCGTATCAAGAGTGAGTTGTTCGATATCGCCGTGTCCGGTGTGCAGACCCTGGAAGAGGCGGTCATGGCCGCCCAGGAAATGCTGACCCGGCGCATCGAGGTGATCGAGTTGTGTGGTGGCTTCAGCGCCGAGGAAGAGGCGCAGATCCGCGAGGCGATCAACGATCATGTGCCTCTGGGCCGGGTGCAATACAGGTCCGAAGACCAGGATAGGGTCGACTGGTCCTGAGTATGACTGCCGGCGGATCCCACTGCGGATCCGCCATGTTGTCACTATCCGCCTTCCGGCCTTGCCCCGCTAACCGTCTCCCTTAACTATGCGATAACTTCCATGCCGTGCTTATACTGAATGATAGCCAATCGGCCATGTACCCATTCAGGGAGCCTACGTTATGGATGATTCCAAACTTGAGATAAAACACATAGATCCCTCGCTGTATAACGAGGATCTTGCCCCGATCAAGCATAAAGACAGATCCTGGGGCTGGTTCGAAATCTTCAATGTCTGGTCAAACGATATTCAGAGCCTGTTCGGCTATACCCTGGCAGCCTCGTTGTTCCTGTCTTACGGCCTGAATGGCTGGGCGGTCATGGCGGCCATCATCCTGGCCGGCTGTATCGTCATGGTGCTGGTCAACCTGACCGGCAGGCCCAGCGTAAAATACGGTATTCCTTTCCCGGTGATGATCCGCGCCAGCATGGGAGTACGCGGCGCCAACTTCCCGGCCCTGTTGCGGGCCATTATCGGTATCTTCTGGTACGGGGTGCAGACCTACTTCGCCTCGACCGCCGTTACTCTGATGCTGACTGCCCTGTGGGGGCCCGGCAGCGGTGAAACCTATCTTGGCATGTCCGGTACCGCCTGGCTGGCTTTCGTGGTTGTATGGGTGTTCCAGATTGCCCTGTTCTGGCAGGGCATCGACAAGATCAAGGTATTCCTCAACCTGGCCGGCCCGCTGGTGTATGTGGTGATGCTGGTGTTGATGGCCATCGTCTGGTTCGAGGCCGGTGATGAACTGCTCCCGGCGGTCGGCACCATCTTCAGCGGTGGTGCCAGCTACGAGGGAGGCGATATTGCCGCCTTTACCGCCATCGTAGGTACCATGGTGGCCTATTTTGCCGCCGTGGTGATCAACTTCGGCGACTTCACCCGCTTCGTACGCAGTGAACGGGAAATGAAAATCGGCAACCTGGTGGGCTTGCCCCTGAACGTGGCCTTCTTTTCCTTTATTGCGCTGATCATTACCGCCGGTACCCTGGTGTTGTTCGGTGATGCGCTGACCAATCCGGCCGATATCGTTGAGCGGGTCGACTCGCTGCCGCTGACCATTATTGCGGCGTTGACCTTCTTTGCGGCCACCGTGGGCATCAACCTGGTGGCGAACTTCATTCCGCCCGCCTACGATCTGGCCAACCTGTTCCCCAAGGTGATCAGCTTCCGTATCGGCGGTCTGCTGACCGCTATCGTGGCCTTTTTTGTCGGCGCCTTGTGGGTATCGGTGATCAGCCAGATCGGGATTCCCGGCTTTGTTAACGCCTTGGGCTCGGTGGTGGCGCCTTTTTACGGCATCATCGTGGTCGATTACTATCTGATCAAGCGCCAGGAGCTCAATATGGAGCAGCTGTTCTCGGCGGATCCCGGGGGCGCTTATTACTACGACAAGGGCTGGAATAGCCGGGCGCTGTTGGCTTTTGCCATGGCGGCGGTATTTTCCATCTCGACGGTACTGGTGCCGGCACTGAGTAACCTCAACGGTTATGGCTGGTTGCTTGGTGCCGGGCTGGGTGGGTGCTTCTATTATCTGTTGATGCCTCGGACCAGGCACTAGCAGTCACCGGAACAAGCATTCCTGCCATGAAAAAAGACGAGACTCCGGTCTCGTCTTTTTTTGTCTTCAGTTAGCACCCATTTATGCAAAAAATCATGATCAAGATCACACAACAGTGTGTAAACAAATTTACCAATGCATTGTTAACAATAATAATGTTAACTTGTTAATCTAAACTCGGCTTTATCATTTACATTAAGGTCGATTTTAGCAACATTCTTATCACAGCAGTAAACAGAGAGCGTTCTTATGGCTGTACATGAAATGAATAACCCCGAGCTTATGCCGTCCACGGACAAAGACAGGGACATCAATATCTGGGATTTCACCATGCTCTGGGCGGGCATGACCATTAACATGGGGGCCTTTACCATGGGTGCCCAGCTGTATCCGGGCTTGTCGCCCTGGACCATCATCGGTGCCATTCTGGCCGCCTACACCATTGTGACTACCATCCTGATCCTGGCCGGTGATATCGGTATCCGCTACGGTATTCCCTTCACCGTTTATATCCGTGGTTGCTTCGGCTACCAGGGGGCCAAGATACCGGCGGCCTTCCGCGCCATTCCTGCCTGTTTCTGGTTTGGTTTTCAGACCTGGGTGGCGGCCGTGGCCATCGGCAAGGTACTGGAAATGTGGATTGGTTATAGCAACACCACCATCCTCATCCTTATTTTCGGGGTGCTGCAGGTGATTAATGCGATCTACGGCATGAAAGCCATGGCCAAGTTTGACTGGGTCGCCATTCCGGCGCTGACGATACTGATCGGCCTGGTCACCTTCTGGCTGCTGCAGACCAACAACGCCACCATAGGTGACGTACTGGCAGCCCCTTCGCTGGATAACGGTTCTTTCTGGTTCGCGGTGATGGCCATCGCCGGTATCTGGATCACCATGGGCCTGAACAGCCCGGACATGACCCGCAAGCTCGAACGCTCTCGCGATCACAGCAGCAAGAATTTCTTTATCCGTAACCGCAAGCCCTTTTTCGCCCAGATCTCCGGCCTTATCGTGATTGGTTCCGGTATCTTGATGGTGGGTATGATCGGCGGCATCCTCACCGGCACCTGGGATCCTATCGAGATCGTCTTGAACTCCATGAGTTCGCCCATAGTGCTGATCCTGAGCATGATCACCATCGCCTTTGCCCAGTGGTCCACCAACACTGCAGCCAACCTGATGCCGTCCGCTCTTATCCTGATGAACGTCTTCCCCCGACTGAACTTTGGACAGGGTGTGGCCATCTCCGGTGCCATCGGCCTGCTGATGATGCCTTGGGTGTTTGCCGATAACCTGTTGTGGTTCAGCGTCATTACTTCCGGGTTGCTGGGGCCGGTCGCGGGTATCATGCTGGCCGACTTCTACCTGCTGCGCCGTGGTCAGCTGAATGTGGACGACTTTTATAATCCCAGGGGACCCTTCGTTTACCAGAATAACTACAATCTGCGCGCCTTCCTGGTCTATGGTCTGTCTTTCGCCTGTAGCCTTGTTTTCATCGATCTGGCGTTCTTCGTTGGCCTGGTGGTGAGTGTGGTGGGTTATTATCTGCTGATGAAACCGATTGCCCGACCCGCCGGTGAAAATGCCGTTTCCGCACAATCCTGAGTCTTAAGCGTTAGTTGTGCCCTGGCCCCCTTGTGGGGCCTTTTTTGTCGGGAGAAGCTGGCAAGTCCGATGGTGCACTTCATTCCGGTCGTCGGAATCACATCACTGAAATGAAAAAAGACGAGACTCCGGTCTCGTCTTTTTCGGTTGATTACCGGCGATAAAGGCCGGGGATCAGTGCTTTTGTGTCGCCTGTTTGGTCGCGGTCGTTTTTTCAGGACGGGGCACTATCAGGGTGGGAATACGAGACTCGCGCAGCACGTTCTTGGCCACGCTGCCGAGCAGGGTATGGAACCAGCCCTTCTCGTGGGCGCCCATGACGATCAGATCGCAGTCCAGCTCCTTCGAGCGTTTGAGGATGGTCTGGGTGGGATAGCCTTCCACCACTTCGCAGCCGATGATTTTGCTGCGCATGGCCTGTTCTTCCGGCGCTATCACCTCCCAAAAATGGTCCAGGCGCTGTTGCAGCTGGTCCCGGGCATGATTGAGGCGCTGATATAAAAACTCTTCACGGCTGCTCTGGTTGAGGATATAGGACTGCAGCGTCAGCCGTTCATCGCTGGACAGCTCCTCGACCACCTTCAGAATATGGATCTCGGCACCGGTTTGTCTGGCCAGATAAACGGCGTATTTGAAAGCGTAAGAGGCGTTCTTTGACAGGTCGGTACAGTAGAGGATCTTGTTTACTTCCGGCAACATGAGCATATTCCTCATCGTTAATACAAGGACGGGGCCGACGGTGGCCGACCCTGTCTATCATAGTGAACCCGTCGCTAATATCCCAGCAGTCCGGGCAAGAACAAGGTGATTTGCGGTATGTAGGCGATGATGAACACGGCCAGCACCGAGGTGATGGCGAAGGGCAGGGCGCGCACCGATATTTCCTCGATGGACGTTCCGGACACCCCGGAGGCGATAAACAGGTTTTCGCCCAGCGGCGGGGTCTGGAAGCCGATGGACAGGCAGCACACCACCACTATGCCGAAGTGAACCGGATCTATGCCCAGGTTATAGGCCACCGGCAACAATACCGGGGTCAGTATCATGATGGCGGCCAGGGTTTCCATGAACATGCCGACAAACAGCAGGAAGAAGATGATCAGCGCCCAGATCAGATACAGGTTGGTGGTCATCTCCAGCATGGAGGCGGCGACGATGGCCGGGATCTGGTTCTCGACCAGCAGGCGACCGAACACGGTGGCGGTAAACAGGATCAGCAGTACCCGCCCGGTCAGCCAGGTAGTGGTTTCCAGCGATCGCATCACGTCCTTGATTTTCAGCTCCCTGTGTACGAAGAAACCGATAACCAGGGTATAGAAAATGGCGACGATGGCCGACTCGGTGGGGGTGAACAGGCCGCTGTAGATGCCACCCAGAATCACCACCGGCGCCAGTACCGACCAGAAGCCCTTACGCAGCGCGGTGCGGGTCACTCCGGCCGACCAACCTTCGGTCGTGCCCTTGTAACCATGCTTGCGGCACAGAAAATAGTTCATGATCAGCAGGCCGCCGGCCAGCACCATGCCCGGCAGCACACCGGCAATAAACAGCTTGGGGATGGAAACCGACTGAAACTGGCCGTATTGGGCAATGGCCTCGGGAGGCGCCATCATGCCCATGGCGGAAATGCCGAAAATCACCATGGGAATGGAAGGGGGTATCACCACGCCGAGACCACCGGACGAGGCGGTCACGGCCGAGGCATATCCCTTGCCGTAACCGCGGTCTATCATGGCCGGTATCATCAGCATACCCACGGCGGCGGTGGTGGCCGGGCCGGAACCGGAAATGGCGCCGAAGAACATGCAGGCCATGACGGTGGCGGCCGACATGCCGCCGGTAAAGGGGCCGGCAAAACTTTCGGCCAAATCCACCAGCCGCTTCGATATGCCCGCCGCTTCCATCAGGGCACCGGCCAGAATAAAGGCGGGCAGGGCCATCAGGGGAAAAGAGCCGACCGAGGTAAAGGCGATCTGCACGAACTTGATGGGGTTCTCGTCCAGGTAAAGGAAAGACGCGAGCGCGGCTACCCCCAAAGACACACTGATAGGGGCGCCGAGCAACAGTAACAGCAGAAAGCTCCCGAACAGGATCATGACGACGGATGATTCAACCATGGGTATGCTCCTGCCTTAACGCGGTTGTTTTTGTGGAAGAGGAGGATTCGATCAGCTTCTCGACTTCCAGTGATTCGGGATCCCGGATATCGATACCCTTGATCAGCTTGTAATAGTTGACCTGCAGTATGCGAATGGTCATCAGTGCGAAGGCGATGGGCAGTATCATGTACACATATTTCATCGGAACACCCAGGGTCTGGGACTTCCAGAACAGATTCATCTTGTTGAACACGAAGTCATGGCTTAAAAAGACAAAATAGCCGTTGAAACAAACCCAGATCAGATCCGCGATGGCCTCGGAAACCACGGCGACGATGGGCGGAAAGAACTTGAACTGAAAGGTGACCCTGTTGTGGGCGGCAAGCTTGGTGGCGTAGCTGGCGCCGAAATAAACGAACCACACAAACATGTAGGTCGAAAGCTCTTCGCTCCAGGACAGGGAATGATCGAATACCTGGCGCGATATGATCTGGATGAAGAGCAGAATGACGAAGGAAGCGAGCAGCGTCCTGCAAATCACGTTTTCGATGTTGTCGATAATCTTGAATATCAGTTTGCCGATGGTCATGGCGGTTTCTCCCTGAAAAAGTGCACCCTTGCAGGGGTGCACTCCGGTTGCAGCAACGGTTTAGATGGTGTCGCGTCCCAGGGAAGTCAGGATTTCATTCAGCTTCTCTTTGCCGCCCAGCTGGTCATAGTACTTGGGCCAGACCTGGTTGATTGCTTTTTCCATCCACTCTTTTTCGCCATTGGCCGGTTCGGTGATTTCCATACCACCGGCGGCCAGCTCGGCCTTGATCTTGTCTTCCTGCTCCACCAGCCATTTGGCGCTGTGGACGGTGGCGGCATGGCCGGCTTCCTGAATGGCCTGTTGTACGTCGGCCGGCTGAGACTGAAACACGGCTTCGGAGACGACTAACGGCTCGATGGAGAACAGGTAGCGAATATCGGTGATGTACTTCTGTACCTCATCAAACTTCATGGAAGAAACGGTGAGATAAGGGTTGTCCTGACCATCGACCACGCCCAGCTGCAGGCCGGTAAAGGTTTCTGACCAGGCCATCGGCGTTGGGTTGATACCCCAGGCGCGATAGGTATCGATCATGATTTCGTTCTGAGGCACGCGAATCTTCAGATCCTGAAGATCCTCCAGCTTCTGCACCGGATGTTTGGAATTGGTCAGTACTCGGAAGCCGGTATAGGTCCAGCCGACAATGCGCACGCCCGCGTCACGAATGGTATTTTCGATCAGTTGTTTACCGACCTCACCCTGGGTCAGGGCCACGGCGTCATCCAGGCTCTGCATCATGTAAGGCAGTGTCAGTACGCCGACGGTAGGAGAAAAGGGAGTGACGTTGTTGATGGCCAGAATAGAGAAATCGAGCAGGCCCATGGAAGCGTCGTTGATCGTCGCCTGCTCATCGCCGAGCTGGCCGTTGAGAAACAGCTTGGTATCGTGCTTGCCGCCGGTCTTTTCGTGGAATGCTTCTGCGAACTTCAATCCCAGCGCATGTTGCGCACTGCCCGCGCCGTCACCGACGGCCACCCTGAAGGTGTCGGCATGAGCCAGTGAACTCGCGACTGCCGCTGCTGTGAGACACAATGCGACCGAGAGGGGTTTTACAAAGCGTTGCTTGAATATCATGGCTTCTTGCTCCAGTTGCTGATGCTCTGCCACCGATGGCTGAGCGTTGACCTTCCGTGATGCCAGGAGAGTGAAGCCTTTTGCTTCATTCGCCTACGACTGGCTCTGTTCTCTCCCGGCCGACAGGGTTGCTGATTTTCTGCCGTGCCAGGATGTTATACCCATCTTCAATACTCGAATTTGACCCCTTAAATAGTTAGGGCCACTTGTGTTTACAGACTGGGGCCAGTACTAAACTTGTTTATATTCAGCATGTTACGATATTGCATTGTAAAATAAATGTTACTTTTAGGTTATTTATTTTCCAGGGCCTTGGTCATTAATGCCAGCACTTCATCGAATACCTTGTTGTCCAGCGACCGGTTCAGATCCAGCAATTGGTTATGCCGGTAGTAATCGCTCAGATCCAGCCCCACGCCCAGGGCACAGAGGGCCAGCCGGCCCTCCCGTTCCAGCCGGCCACTGACCTGGCGCAGATGCAGATCGAGAATGTCCTGTTCGTTGCACTGGCGGGTGGCGGAGTCCATCGGGCAACCGTCGGAGATCACCAGTAGCAGCCGATCCCGAGCCGGCTGTGCCAGCAGCCGTTGCTCCGCCCACAGCAAGGCCTCGCCATCCAGCCCTTCGCGGAACAAGTCGGCCTTGAGCAGGGCCGCGATATTGCGGCGGGCCCGTCGCCAGGGCGTATCGGCGTCCTTGTAGATCAGATGGCAGCGTTCGTTCAGTCGGCCCGGATTGGCGGGACGGCCGTTTTGTTGCCAGCGTCGCAGCGGTTGACCACCGTTCCAGTGACCCGTAGTAAAGCCCAGAATTTCTACCCTGGCGCCGACTCGTTCCAGTGCCCGGGTTAGGGTGTCTACCAGCATGCTGATGCTTTCGATATGGGGATGCATGGAGCCGGAGTTGTCGATGAGAAAGGTCACCACCGCATCGCCTTTCGGTTCTTGCTGCTCTTGTTTGAACACCCGGCGGTCGGCCACCGAGGTGACCAGGGTTGGCAGCCGGCGGCCGTCGAGTTGCCCTTCCTCTTCGCCGAAGCGCCAGCCCTGGCGTTGTGGACGGGCCAGCAGGCGGCGCAGTTTCTTGGTCAGTACATTCAGGTTCAGCCCCTGCTCACGGATGCGGTTATCCAGTCCATCGCGCAGGCGGGCCAGCAGTTCGGGACGCACCCGTTGGTGGACGGACCATTCCCGGTCGAAACCGCCGTCGTACACCTGATAGTTCAACGCCTCGGCGGCCTGACGCAGGCGGTGATGATGGCTTTGTTCGGCCAGAGCCAGACCGGCTTCATCGCCGCCTTCCAGATCCAGCAGTAGGCCGAATGCCCGCTTGGTATCTTCGCTGAGCGCTTCTTCCTGCTTGCCATCGGCGCCTTGCTGCCGATCGAGGTCGCCGATCAGCTCGTGCATACACAGGGCGATGGACAGTGCCTGCTCGGCGAAGGCGGCCTGATCGTGGCGGTGGCGTCGGATCAGGCCGAAGGCGGTGCCTATTTCCCGCAGCAGAAACATGCGGGTCGACTCAATCATCATCTCGGTGGTTTCTTCCAGTGGCCCGCCGCCCAGCTGAACCCAGCTCATCTGGGCCAGGGTGAACAGCAAGAGCCCTATATGGGTTTCGGTCTGGCCCGAGGCCTGAAACTGGTTGCACCAGGCTTCAAATCGGTGATGCAGATTGTGTTTGCTGCCCGGGTGCCAGGATTCGACCAGAGACTCGACCCTGAGCTGCTCCAGCAATTCGAACACCAGGCGGGCGATGGGCGGCACCGGTAGCCATTGTTGGTGCAGCTCGGCATCGTTGTGACGCAGGCGCAGGGCGATGGCATCGGCGACGCCACGAAAGGAGCCCAGATCGTCCAGTCCCTGTTGCGGATGCAGATGGGGCGCGCGCAGCGGATAGGGGCGGCCCTGACATTCGAGCCGATGGCCGCGATAACGCAGATCCTGCCGGGCCGACAGGGCGCGGATCAGGGCGGCACTCAGCTCTTCGAGTCGTTGCTGCCGGCGTTCTTGCTGGGCCTGGTCCTGGCCCGGAGTGGTGGGGGGCGTGGTCATATTGGGGCTTCCTTTTATACCCGGCAGCTGGCGTATAAAGCCGGAAAGGGGCCCGAATGCAGCGGCTCTGCCTGTCGAAACCCCGTTTCTGGCCCATCAGCGTGATAGCAGCTTATCTGAAGGGAGGCGTTACATCAGTGCCAGCTTGAGTGACCGGGATTCTTCCAACTCTTGATCGAAACAGCGCTGGTAATACTCGGCCACCAGGGGGCGTTCAGCCTCGTCACACTTGTTGAGAAACGACAGCCTGAATGCCAGCGCCGGGTCGCCGAAGATCTCGGTATTTTCGGCCCAGGAAATCAGGGTGCGCGGCGACATTAGGGTAGAGAGGTCGCCGGCGGCAAAGCCGGAACGGGTCAGCTCGGCTACCGCCACCATGGTGCTGATCAGCTGGTAACCGCGCTCGTCCGCATAACGGGGCACCTTGCCCTGCACTATGCTGATTTCGTCTTCCCGCGGCAGATAGTCCAGGCTGGCCACTATGTTCCAGCGGTCCATCTGTGCCTGGTTGACCTGCTGGGTACCGTGATACAGGCCACTGACGTTGCCCAGACCCACGGTATTGGCGGTGGCAAACAGCCGGAAGTGGGAGTGCGGGGTGATCACCTGGTTCTGATCGAGCAGGGTAAACTTGCCGTCCTGCTCCAGGATCCGCTGGATCACGAACATCACGTCCGGACGGCCGGCATCGAACTCGTCGAAGATCAGCGCCACCGGCCGGCGCAGGGCCCAGGGCACTATGCCTTCCTGAAACTCGGTGATCTGCTTGCCATCCTTCAGCACTATGGTGTCCTTGCCCACCAGATCCAGCCGGCTGATATGGCCGTCCAGATTGACCCGCACACAGGGCCAGTTCAGCCGGGCGGCCACCTGTTCGATATGGGTGGACTTGCCGGTGCCATGCAGACCCTGAATAAGCACCCGCCGGTTGCGGGTAAAGCCGGCCAGAATGGCCATGGTGACATCGGGATTGAAACAATAGGCGGGATCGATATCGGGCACGTGTTCGTCTTTATGCTCGAACACCGGCACCTTGAAATCGGAGTCGATATTGAACAGCTCGCGTACCGAAACAAGCCGGCTCGGATGGTCGTGAATAAGACTGGTCATGGTTCTGCCCTCGGTTGCTACGGCGACACGGGTAAACAAAGTGTTAACAGTGTATCTGCAGGCTCGGGCCCGGGCAGGGGCCAGTTGACTCGGGAGGATGTGGCCAGTGAGTCGCCGGCAGCAGAGCCGACGACGGTATTCAGGCTTTCTGCTGCATGATGATGGTGTCGTCGAGCGGCTTTTCGCCGGGCGGGGCTATATGACATTCCTGGAAGATCCTGGCGGTACAGGTCTTGCAGACCGCCGGATCCAGTTGTGCGTAGATGCGGTGAATGGCCCGTCCCTTGTTGACGAAGATATGATCCTCACCCAGCCGTTCGATCAGATTATTGCGTTTGAGAATACGCAGCACCCCTTCCTTGAGATTACTCAGATAGAGATCACCGCCGGCGGCCCGCCGTCGCGCCGATTCCTGCAGCAGCATTTCGGCCCCGACGATATCCACGAAATTCATGCCGTTGCCGACGATCAGCAACCGGGGCTCGCGGATGTTCTGCAGGTACTCCTGCACATGGTTCACGGCGCCGAAGAACAGGGATCCCTCTATGCGGATGATGCGCAGTTGAGGGCAATAGGGCAGACGTTTGTTTTCGGCACTGATGAAGAAGGGATGTCGGGCATCCGGATCCGGCAAGATGGAGACGATGCGAGGGGTCGAAGTGCGTTTCAGGTAAAACACCAGCGACAATATCACCCCCGCGTAAATGGCAAATTCCAGCGCCACCAGCAAGGTGGCGGCAAAGGTGACAATCAGCACCGTGGTTTCGGACTTGGCCGCGCGGACGATCAGTTTGATGTGATGGAAGTCGATCAGGTTCCAGGCCACCACCAGCAGCAGGCCGGCCATGGCGGGAATGGGCAGCCAGGCGGTAATGTCGGAAAACAGCAGTAGTATCACCAGCAGAAAGCAGGAGGCAAACACCGCCGCCATCGGGGTGCGGGCCCCGGAGGTGTAGTTGACGCCGGTGCGGGTAAAGGAGCCGGAAGAGGCATAGCAGGAGAAGAAGGCGCCGACCATATTGGACAGGCCCTGACCGATAAACTCCTGATTGTCATCCAGTCGCTGGTGGGAGCGGCTGGCGATGGCGCGGGAGATGGAGGAGGCTTCTACCAGCCCGAGCAGGCTGATGGCCAGGGCGCCGGAAGACAGGGCGCTGATATTGCCGAAACTCAGATCGGGCATGCTCAGGGGGGGCAGGCTGGCGGGAATGGCACCCACCATGGCGATATGCTGCTGCCCGGGGTCGAGAATAAAGGCCAGGCCGCTGGCCAGTGCCAGCGCCATCAGCATATTGGGCCAGCGCGGCAGGAGTTTTTTGATCAGAATGCAGCTGACCAGGGTCAGCAAGCCCACCGACAGGCTGTAGGGATCGGCCGCAGACAAATGGCTGAGCACCTGCCAGCCATTGTCGGTAAAAGTGCCCTTGGTGTGCAACGACAGCCCCAGCAGGTTTTGTAGCTGACTGACGACGATGACCACGGCGGCACCGGCGGTAAAGCCGATCACCACCGAATGGGACACGAAGTTGACCAGTACCCCCAGCCGGGCCGCGGCCATCACCAGCTGAAAGACCCCCTTCATCAGCGTCAGGGTCAGTGCCAGGGCGATGAATTCGGCCGACCCCGGCTCCGCCAGCGGGCTGACCGAGGTGAACACCACTATGGACATGGCGGCGGTGGGGCCGGAGATCAGATGCCAGGAAGAGCCGAACAGGGCGGCGATAATGGCCGGTATGATGGCGGCATAGAGTCCGTATTCCGGCGGCAGGCCGGCAATCAGGGCATAGGCGACGCCCTGAGGAAGAACGATAACGGCGTTGGTCAGTCCGGCCTGTGCGTCGGCGCGCAAACTGACGCCATTTACCAGCGGCGCCCATTGCAGGAACGGCAGCAGCCGGGCCCAGATACCCGGTTTGCCCAGGGCTTGGTTTGCCATGCGAGATCTCCCTTCTGTTGTGGCGTGGCCCGGCCCCGTCGGTCAGACGACGAGGGTCCATGCTGGGACCCATGCGCAGATCCATGGTTGTTTGGCTCTATCGGTAGAGGATAACTGGCCATTGTAGCGCCGTTTGCACCCGGATAACGTCACGGCAATAGTGATTTTTACCATGGGCTCGCGGTGGTGGCGCCAGGGGCATCTTCCTAGTATATCACCGCTGGCGTCATCCCTCGCCGAGGCCGGGGTTCAGACGGCAGGAGGCCGAAACCCGTATGACGACATTTATTTCCTATCATCCCGCTTCCGGGGCCGAGGTGGAGCGCGTGGATACGCTGTCTGCCGCCGAGCTCGAACGGCGGGTGCAGCAGAACGCCCTGGCTGCCCGGGAGTGGCGGCACTGTGCCTTCGCCGAGCGCAGCGGCTTGCTGAACCGGCTGGCATCCTTGCTGTCGGCCAACCGGGAGCGGCTGGCGCTGACCATGACGCGAGAGATGGGCAAGCTGGTGACCGAAGCCCTGGCCGAGGTAGACCGTTGTGCCCGGGAATGCACCTATTTTGCCGCCCATGGTCAGGCCATGCTGCCGCTGGCACGCAGCATGACCACTTTTGAGCCCATGGGCACAGTGTTGTTGCTGACGTCCTGGCGTTTTCCCCTGTGGCAGGTCTTTCGCATGCTGGCGCCGACCCTGATGGCCGGTAACGCCGTGTTGCTGAAACTGGCCGAGAACCTGCCGTTGTGCGCCCGTGAAATAGCATCGCTGCTGGCCGAGGCCGGCGCGCCCGACGGCCTGGTGTTCAACCTGCCGATCGACAAGCCGCAGGTAGCTACCCTGATTGCCGACGTCCGGGTGAAGGCCCTGGCGTTCAGCGGCAATCGGGAAGATGCCCGCCGGGTGGCGGCGCTGGCCGGACGGCAGTTGAAGCCGATAGTGCTGGAGCTGGATGAAACCGAACTGCATGTCATCCTGGACGATGCGGATCTGGAACTGGCGGTGGAGGCGGCCCTGCGTTCCCGCTTTCGCAATGCCGGTCAGCTGGGTCATGCAGCGCGGGGATTCATGGTGACGCCGGGCATTGCCGATGACTTTGTAGCCCGGCTGTCGGCCCGGCTGAGTGAACTGCAACCCGGTGATCCGGAGCAAGGGGCGTCGACCCTGGGCCCGCTGGCCACCCGCTTGCAGCGGGATGAATTGCATCTGCAGGTGCAGGCGGCGCTGGCCGACGGCGCTCTGGCCGTCGCAGGCTGCGAGCTGCCCGCAGGCGAGGGATGGTATTATCCCGCCTCCCTGCTGGATCGGGTACAGCCGGAAATGGAAGTATTCCGCCGGCAGCTGAGCGGCCCTTTGGCTTGTGTTATCCGGGTACCGAGTCTGGAGGCGATCTCCGGTCTCTGTCAGGAACTGGGGCCCGACGGCACCGTCAGCATCTGGACCCGGGAGCTGGCGCAGGGAGAGCAGCTGGCGCGGCGGCTGCCGTTCGGTCACTGTCTGGTGAATATGGATCCTTATCAGGGCAAGGGCTATCCGTCCGGATGCCATCCGGCCTCGGAAGGACGATTCAACATCAAGGCCTTCTGTCATCTGAAGACGCTGCTCGTCTCGATCTGACGGCCTGGCTCCAGCTACACCCGGTATCTGGCCCTGCCGCTTCCGGCCGGGCTCGTTTATACTTGCGCCATTATCGCCTAGTGCGCTCGCCAGGAATGGCCCTGTCTTCATAGATTGTCACGGCTTGGATGCCCTCGATACGCTGTTACCGCTTTCCTGGTGACGGCATGTTTTAGTTGCATCACCTTTTGGGACAAACCGAATGACAGCACAATACCCGACCTTGGAACAGATGGGGATCACCTCCTTCGATAACATCAGCCGTTACAGCCTGCGCCGCGAGGCCCGGGCCGATGTGCTCAAGGTCTATTATCACAGGCCGAGCGGCTCTTTTTTATCGCGCAGCAAGAAGTTCACCTTCGCCCGACCCAAGACCAAGGTACCGGTCGAGTTTCAGAAAACCGCAGAGTGGCATCAGCTGGAAGACACCAGCCCGATATTGCGCCAGGCGCTGGTGGAATTGACAGCCTTGCTGCAACCCGCCGACGTACCGGCTGGCGACAAGGCATCGGTGCAGGATACCAAACAGCAGTTGCTGGCCGATCTGGAGCATATGGAACGGGTGATGAAAGACAAGCTGGACGAGCTGCGCCGGCAGATTAACGCACTGAAATAAAGCAGAAAGGGCGGCCATGAGCCGCCCTTTTCATTCCCTTTATCCGGTTCAGGATGCCAGCGTCTGTTGCTGTTTAAGCATGGATTCCGCCATCTTCTTGCCGAACAACTCCATCACTGCCTCTTCATCTCCATTGGCATCATGCAAGGCACCCACCATAGCTTCCAGGGTCGGCATTGTCTTTTCGATCAGCTGCTGCACATATACTTCCGGCGAGACGCGAGTAAAGGCTTCGTATTCGGCAAACAGACGGGCGGTATCGCTGCTCAATGAGATATTCAGCTCTGTCTTCTCTGACATGAGAACTCCTGTAGGGCTTCGGCTAAGCGTTGACCGGCAATGTAGAATGCCCGGTCAGCCGGGGTTAGGGCCAGCGACTCGGCCTTGTTGGAGCCAGTCGGCTGGTCTTATCGATGGCGGCCGGTTGGTCCTAGGCGTCCACAAATGTGAAGGTTAGCTTGCTCTCTTGTTACTGCGTTGTTAATTCAGTCGCGGTGTTCAGAATCAGCAGCAGACGGGGTAGTCATATGTCCGAGTTTCCAATCTTAACCGCCATGGGCATTCGGCACGGCCATGAGATTGAGCGTTTCACCGTGCGTAATGGGGCTGCCCATGACGAGCTCAAGGTTTACTTCAACCAGGATGCCGATTCCTGTCGGCCGGCCAGCCTGAAGTTTCGTTTCTCGCACCATGACGGCGGATTGGCGATTAACAAGGCGGTGAGCGAACTGAGCCGTCTGCTGGGTGAAAGCCCGTCTGCAGAGGGTCCCAAGGTGGCGATTATCCGCAATCTGGAGCAGTTCGAGTTGGTGATGAATGCCAAGATGGCAGAGATCCGTCAGCGGCTGGAACGGATTTCTGCCTGACAGCTTTCTCAACCCCTTCCTAATCAAGGGCGGTTGTTAGAACCTGTTTCCGATCTTTGCAAGGCTGTCTGTTACCACCCAGCAAGCACTCCTCCCGAAGGCCCCGTTTTCTGCATACAACCGGCGGCCATGCCTTGCACGGCATGGCCGCCGGATGGCAAACCTGTTTCTTGCTTGAAGAGTGAGTACCGGTCAGGCGATATTGAAAAAGTTCCGGGCGTTAGTCCCCAGTATCTTCTGCCGGGTTTCCCCGGTAAGGCTTTTCTGTTCCTTGACCAGTTTGCCGATTTGCTGCTCTCCCAGGGGGAAAGGGTAATCAGATCCCAGCATGATGCGATCTTCGCCCATCACATTGACCAGCAGGTCCAGTGCTCCGGGGTTGAACACCGCCGAGTCCACATAGAAACGGTTGACATACTCCGAAGGCAAGCGCGGGCAGTCTTCCCGTACTATGTCCCTGTGCAGCCAGGCATTGTCCACTCGTCCCAGCAGGTAGGGCAGGCTGCCGCCACCGTGAGCAAAACAGATTTTCAGGCTTTCGGGCAAGCGTTCAAAGGCGCCGGACAGGATCAACGAAAGAATGGAAAGCTGTGTTTCCGCCGGCATGGAGACCAGCCAGGGCAGCATGTACTTGGGCATGCGTTCCTGTGCCATCATGTCCCAGGGGTGTACCAGTACGGAAGCTCCGATGTCGGCGCAGTGGTGTAAAAAGGTGATGATGCCCTCGTCATCCAGGTTTTTATTGCCCACATGGTTACCTATCTGGACCCCGACATGTCCATTTTCCATGCAGCGGGAAACTTCGGCACAGGCCAGGTCAATGTCCTGCAGAGGCACCTGACACAGGGCCTTGAGGCGGTCGGGACGAGCGGCACAGATGTCCAGTGCGGCGTCATTAAAGATCCGGGCGACGGCCAGGGCCTGCTCTGCCGGTCTCTGATAGGCGAATAATACCGGTGTGGCGCACATGATCTGGATATCAACCCCGTCTCTGTCCATGTCTTCAAGGCGTACGGATGGTTCCCAGCAGGCCTCGGTGACGGGACGGAAAGGCTTGTCCCCCATCATGACCATCGCCTTGCCCTGGCCGGTGTGCTTCATCCAGGGCCAGTCACCGCCAAAACGGCTGGCCAGATCCGGCCAGTCTTTGGGGAAAAAATGGGAGTGAATATCAACGATTTGCATAGTTAGTTTCCTGGGTGAAGGTGGCTGCAGTCGCTGCAGGTACGCAGGTGTTCGCTCTCCCGGAAGGCCTGGAACAGGGGAGGGAGATCCTTGACAATGGATTTCAGGGTGACTTCTACCTTGTGCACCAGGGCATTGCATTCGGGACAATACCAGTGGAAGGCGTCTTTCTGCCCCGCTGCCCGTTTGGGTTCAATCACCAGACAAATGCTGCCGGCTTCCGGACGCTGGGGGGAGTGGGGAACCATGGGGGGCAGCAGGAAAATATCCCCTTCTTTCAGCTCCACCCGATAGGGGCCGTTGTCTCCCATGATGTTGAGGTAGGCGTTGCCTTTCATCTGGTAAAAGAATTCTTCCACCGGATCCACATGGTAATCGAGCCGGTGATTGGGGCCGCCCACCAGGGTGCACATCATATCGGCGTCTTCCCAGATTAGGCTGTTGTTCACCGGGGGCTGTAGCTTTTCCTTGTTTTGCTCAATCCATCGCTGGAAGTTGAAGGCTTTTAACTGTGCCATGACCATATCCTTATTGGTGTTGTGGCTTGTAGGCGATCGCTTTGATTTCAATCAGCAGGTGCGGATGGGGAAGCTGATGCACCGCGACCGTTGTGCGGGTCGGCCCATCGGTATTGAAATATTCCCCATAAACCTGGTTGTAGCCGCCGAAGTCATTCATGTTGACCAGGTAGGCGCAGATTTCGACCAGGTCCTCCAGGCCGGCTCCTTCTTCCGCCAGGATATCCGCGATGTTGTCGATCACCGCCCGGGTCTGGACGGCGATATCCAGGGAGGTGGTTCCCAGTTCGTCGACCTCGACGCCTGCAAAGCTGTTATCCGGCCGGCGTGAGCTGGTGCCGGATACAAACAGGAAGTCGCCGGCCCGTTTCAGGTGGGGAAAACTTCCCCTGGGAGCAGCCTTGCCGGCTACCAGGTGAGCCTTGGTATTCATCTTGCCTCCTTATGGGGATACGCTCAGTTCAACGGTGCCCAGCTGCTGGGTCTTGAGCCGGACGTGTACACCCGCCTGCAGCGGTTCGGCCGCGGTGGCGGCGCCGGCCAGGATAAGGGTGCCGGCTTCCAGTTGCAGTCCCGCTTCATCCGCCAGCCTGGCGGCCTCGACCAGGGAACGATAGGGATTGCCCAGAATGGCGGCGCTGGAACCGATCTGGACCGCCCTGCCGTTGAATTCCATCACCATGCCCAGGTTGTCGATGGCAAGGTCGGGCCTGTGCCAGCTGCCGAGTACGAAACCGGAGGAAGAGGCATTGTCGGCCACCACGTCTTCCAGGGAGAAACGGAAATCCGCATAGCGGGAGTCGATGATTTCCAGGGCCGGGCAAATGGCTTCCACCGCGGACATGGCCTCCACCAGGGTGACCTTGCCCTGCAGGGGCTTGCCGAGCAGAAACGCGATTTCGGGTTCGATCCTGGGATGAATGAAGGGGGCCAGGCTGATGGTATCGCCGTCCCCCACCATCATTTCACGGGTCAACTGCCCCCAGATCAGGTCGTCCACACCCATCTGGAGCATCTTGGCCCGGCTGGTGAAGCCCAGCTTGATGCCTGCCCAGGTTTCGCCCCGCTGCAGGCGGCGAGCGATGGACAATTGCTGAACCCGGTAGGCGTCGGTCAGGGACAGGGCATGGCCCTGGCCGGACAGCTGTGTCATGGCGGTGGCATTGCGGGCCGCGTCGTCAACCCGTGTAGCCAGAGTAGATAAATCGGTCATGTCCTGCTCCTTATTCTTCGGCACCAAAGACGGCGGTAACGGCGCCCAGGCCATTGATCCGGGCTTCGAACACGTCACCCGGGGTCACGGGCACCATGGGACCCAGGGCGCCGGACAACAGGGTGTCGCCGGCCCGTAGCGGCATTCCCACGGCGACCATCTTGCGGGCCAGCCACAGGGCGGCGGTCAGCGGATGCCCCAGGCAGGCCTGGCCCGCGCCGGTGGCAACCGGCTCGCCCCTGCGCTCGATTACCATGCCGCACAGTTGCAGGTCCAGCCCTGCCAGCTTCCTGGGCGTGCCGCCCAGCACGTAAAGTCCGCTGGAGGCATTGTCGGCGATGGTGTCGACGATACTGATGTCCCAGTTTTGAATTCGGCTGCCGACGATTTCGAAGGCCGGCAGCGCGTAGCCGATGCAGCCGAGCAGGTCGGTCATGGTCGGCTGTTCGCAGTCGAGGTCATGGTCGAGCACCAGGGCCACTTCCGCTTCTATCCTGGGCTGCAGCAACCGGGACGGGGCGATTTCCTCGCCATCGGCCACGGCCATGTCGGCGAAGAGCATGCCGAAGTCCGGCTGATCCACACCCAGCTGACGCTGTACCGCCAGGGACGTCAGGCCTATCTTGCGCCCGGTCAGACGGCGGCCCTGCTCCAGCCAGTGCCGGGTGTTGATATCCTGTACCTGATAGGCCGCCGTCAGATCCCCCGCCGGGAGCAGACTGCGAACCGGGGGGCAGGCCCGGCCCTGTTCGTGGGCCTGGCGCAGTTGTTGTGCGGCTGTTTCCAGATGGTTCATCGTGACTCCTACAGCTTGATGCAGATGTTGGTCGGCTCGGAATAGAAGGCCAGGGAGTGCCGGCCCCCTTCGCGGCCGATGCCCGACAGCTTGGTGCCCCCGAAGGGAGTGCGCAGGTCGCGCAGATACCAGCTGTTGACCCAGACGATGCCGGCGTCCATACGGTGGGCGAGGCGATGGGCCCGGCTCAGGTCCCGGGTCCAGAGTACGGCGGCCAGGCCATAACGGCTGTCATTGGCCATGGCCACGGCTTCCTCTTCCGTGTCGAAGGGGGCGATATGACAGATGGGGCCGAATACCTCTTCCCGTACGCAGCGGGCCGATTCCGGCAGGCCGGTGAGAATGGTCGGCTCTACCCAGGCACCCTTGTCCCGGGCGTCGCCAAAATGCGGTACGCCGCCGCCGGTGATGACATTGGCGCCTTCTTCCCGGGCCAGCCGGTAGTAGGACAACACCTTGTCCCTGTGCTCGAAGGAGATAAGCGGGCCCATGTCGGTATCCGGCTCGCTCGGCCAGCCGACCTTCAGGGACAGGGCCTGTTCCTTCAAGGCGGCGACGAAACGGTCGAACAGGGAGGCATGAACATAGACGCGCTCGGTACAGAGGCAGACCTGACCGCCGTTGGTGAAGACGGAGCGGGCGACGCCGGCCACGGCCGCCTCGAAATCGGCATCGTCGAACACGATGGCGGCATTTTTGCCGCCCAGTTCGAAGGACAGGGGTTTGACCCCCTCGGCGGCGGCACGCATGATGGCGGAGCCGGTACGGGATTCCCCGGTAAAGGTGATGGCGTCGATATCAGGGTGGGTGGTGAGGAATTCGCCGGCGGAGCCCGGCCCGAAGCCGTGAACCAGGTTGAATACCCCGGCGGGCACACCGGCATCGTGCATGACTTCGGCCAGCAGGGTGGCGGTGGAGGGGGTTTCTTCGGAGGGCTTGGCAATGACCGTATTGCCCGCCGCAAGCGCGGGAGCCAGCTTCCAGGTCAGCAACAGCAGCGGCAGGTTCCAGGGGGAGATCACCGCCACCACCCCCAGCGGTTTGTTGATACTGTAATTCAGGGCGCCGGAGCCGTCGGGTGTCGGGCTCTGGAAGCATTCACCGCCCTGGGACATGGCCATGTCCGCAAAGATCCGGAAGTTGGCCGCGCCGCGGGGAATGTCGATGGTGCTGGCCTGTATCAGCGACTTGCCGGTATCGGCCATTTCGGCGGCGACAAACTCGTCGAAGCGGGCCTCGATACCCTCGGCGACATTGTGTAGCAGGGCACAGCGCCCGGCCTGGCTCATCTTACCCCATTCCCCCTCCAGAGCCTGCCGGGCAGCGGCCACAGCCCTGTCTACCGTAGCCTGGTCGGCTTCCCATACCCGCCCAATTTCGGTACCGTCTACCGGATTGGTATTGGGGAAATGCGTCGACGAACTTGTGAACTCGCCGTTTACATAGTGCTTCAATTCCTGGGTATCCATATCCATGTCACCTTACTGTTATCGAAACGATTTACAGCCCTGTGGGCCTTCACGACATAGTTGGACTTTAGAGTAGACAGGCATATAGTAAAAATAATATTTTAGAGCTCTGGTATATGATTAATATTATGGCTTGGCCGTGTCATTTTTGTCGCCATTCCTCCTGTCTTGCCGGCGAGGCGGCATCAATGTCCGAAGCAGGCTTGTCCATGAGGCAGAGGTGAGTGATGACCCCGGAAGAATTTGAGCGGAACATGGTTTCCCGCCTGAAGATTAAATACCTGAAGTTGCTGGTGACGGTCAGTGAGCAGGGCAATATCGTGCGTGCGGCGCAGATCATGAACATGGCTCAGCCGGCGGTGACCAAGATCATCCGGGACATTGAAACGGCTTTAGATCTGGTGCTGTTTGAGCGTTCTTCCCGGGGGGTCAGCCTGACCCTGTACGGCGAGGTGCTCATCAAGCATGCCAAGTTGATGTTGTCTCAGGTGAAGCATGCCAGCGAGGAATTGTCCACGCTGCAGGGAGGCCTGGCCGGCCATGTCACCATTGGCACCCTGATCACGGCCAGCCTGACCCTGTTGCCCAAGACCCTGGTCAGGCTCAGGGAGCAAAGGCCCAGCCTGTCGGTGACCGTGGTGGAGGGAACCAACGACAGGCTATTGCCTGCCTTGATCCGGGGAGAACTGGATCTGGTCGTGGGTCGCATGCCCGAACGGCAGGAATACGACGGGCTGAGCTCGGAGGTGCTTTACCATGAGCCCGTGGTAATAGTGGCCAGGGGCGGGCACCCGCTGGGAAAACAGGCGGAAATGGAACTTAAGGACCTGGCGGGAGAAGCCTGGATTCTGCCTTCGCCCCAGACTTACCTGCGGAAGGAAGTCGAACAGGCTTTTCGGGATCAGGGCCTTGCCCGCCCGGCACAAGTACTGGAGTCGGTGTCCGTGTTGACCAATCTTACCCTGCTGGCAGAAACCGACATGATTGCAGCCATGCCCTACCAGGTGTTTCGTAACTACGAGAAAAATGGCGGCTTGTGCCGTCTGGCCGTAGGGGAGTTCACGCGTCCCGGGCCTGTGGGCATTACCACCCGGAACGGCAGCCATACCCCGGCGGCGGCTTATGTGATGAGCCTGTTGCGGGAAGTTGCGGAAGAACTCCATACCGGAACGGAGGAATAAATCTGATTGTTGTCGGCTCCGGCCCCTGGCGTCTGGGGCCGGTTGTCGTGGTGCCGGCTCAGAACCGGTAGCGCATGCCCAGCTGGATACCGCCGGGGTTTTCGTCGGAGAGGGGGTTTCCGGCGTTCCAGCTGATCGGGTAACGTACCTCCGAGTCTTGCCGGTGATGGACGTAGCCGATGATACCGTAGAGGTCGGCCTTGTCGGACAGGTTGTAGATATACCCCAGATTGATGCCGATGGCGTCGGAGAGAGCGTCTTGCTTGAAGTCATCCTTGTAAATCAGGCTGAGCCCCAGGTTATGTTTTTCCTTGAAGTTATGTCTCACGCCCAATTGCAGGTCATGGCCCCGGGAATTGAAATCCACGTAAGGTGGATAGGCGTAATACCCTTGATAGTGATGATATATCATCATTAGGTCGGTTTTTTCAAAGGAGTAGACTGTCGATAAATAGATATCGTTGGAATGTTCCATCTGTTCATCATCATGGATATTAACCTGATATTTCCGGTCGACAGCCGCACCGAAATACCAGGGGCTGTTATTCCAGTAGTCTATGCCTATGCTGTAGACCCGGCCATCCTGATTGTCATCTTCGTTACCGGATGTTGCCATGGCTCTTAGCTGAAAGCCGGATTTACGAGGGCTGATGTACAGCAACGACTTGTCTTCCCGCCAGGGCGCATAAAAAACACCAACGTTGTTAACCACGCTGTAATCATTGCCAAACAGGGGGTCTGCGTATCCATATATAGCGGCAGAAGGAGTGTCCTGGCGACCAAGACTCAGCGTGCCCCACTCCTGAGATATTAATTGAAGGTATCCCTCCCTGGTTCCGACCGGGTCATTGGTATGAGGACTGTACATTGCCTCATAAACGGCATTGATTTTTATGTTTTCATTAATGGTTTCTTTCCAGTTGAACTGGATCCTGTTCGTACTTAAACCACCACCTGATATACGTTGGATTGTCTTTCCTTCGGATGATATTGATTCAATGTTTAGATCTATGATTCCGGAAATACTTAATTCTGCATGGCTGTAAAAGCTGATCAGCCCAAGAGCGATGATTGATTTTCGCATATTGTTCTCTTCCTGAGTAAACAGAGGTGATGGCTCTCAATAGAACATGGAGCCATCGTATCCTTGATTTTTAATGTTTCGCTGTTTCTAATCGTCTTTTTGAGGGCCAGGAAATCTCAGGTGCATCAAAGCTGGGCTCGCCCAACAGGGGAGTAGATAACGCATAGAAACCATGATTGGTAAACAGCCATACCAGGTTCCTGTCATATTCCACATAGACGCCATGGGTCAGGTTGCCCATGGCATAGCTGGCGACCTCATCCGGTTTGAAAGGCGGAACGAAGTAGGTGCCTATTCGGGGCGAATCCGGATTGCTGATATCAAAAATCTGTACGCCGGCATTATAAAATGCGTAGGGGAGTATGCCTTCCCGGCTGGTGCCCGGCTGGGTATAGTAACCGGTGCGCTTGGGCCCAAAGCTGCCCTTGCGCTGGCAGTAATCGGTAAAGCCCGCTTCTGCCGGTGGTGTCGGTCTGGGCAGGACCCCCTTTATTTCAGGCCGCAGAGGATTATTCACATCGATGATGTGAACGTCTTTATAAGCCTCGTAGCAGTCTTCCGCCAGCGGGTAGCCGCTGTAATAGATCAGACCCGTCTTTTCTACCTGTGACACATCGATATTATCCCCCTCGGTGCCTGCCAGGCTGGGAGGGAATGCCAGATGACTGACCACGTTCATCTGGCTCGGATCACTGATGTCAACGACATAGAAACCGAGCCCGCCCATGGCGGCGTATCCGTACTTGCCTCCTTGTTCTCCCGGCGTAGGCACAAACAACGACATGCGGGCGCCCATCCAGGAAGTACGGTTGCCTGCTCTCGGATTGTTCTTGTAGGCCGCTTCATGCTCGGGGTCTCCTGCCATCTGCCCCGGCACCGTCAACTCATCCAGTAGACGGGGGTTATATGGGTCAGACATGTCCCAGGCCTGGTAGCCGGCGCTGTAAAGATCATTGGGGTATTCAGTCAGTGCCTGTTTGTCGCTGGATGCGGCAGCCACAAACATCACATCGCCGCCGAAATAGGTAGGAATATCCCTGACCCCTGACCCCTGTTGCTCGCTGACGGGGGCATCCGGGTTGTCAATATCAGTGGTGCGGGTTGCGATCAGTGTCCAGTCCTCGGGAAGAGGGCCGTCCATTTCATACACTTTGAAGCCTTTCAGGTGAGGAGAGTTGCGAATAGCCTCTACCTTTTCCGGCTCGTTGTATTTGTCCCTTAATACACCAAAGCGTCTGATTTCAAACGCCTGGACCATAATATACTTGCCCAGATTTTCGTTCCATTGAATAGAAGCCGCCCCGAACATGTCGTCGCTGTCATAGGGGTTTACTTCCTTCCCGCCACCATCAGGACCCCAGGTCTTGCCTTTGGTTAATAACAACTTAACATCTTTAGGGTTTGTGATATCAAATATTTTCAGGTCGCGACGAACATATTGGTACAGATATCGACGTCCATCAAAATCAACAATATTCTGCCAGGTGTGAAATGGTTCAACGGTAATAGGGTAGTAAGCTTCCACCGTCATGTTGTTGATGTAGCTTTGGGTGTCCCATTCTGTAAGCTGACCATCAAACGCCACATTTTCATGGCTATGTGGTGTGGCTGCCGGATGTGTAAATGTACCGGCTTCCTTATTCATGCCGTAACTGCCCGGGCTCGGGTGATGAGGGGTGTTATTACCAGATAATGAAACGAGCCTTTTGACGAATGGATCGCTGATATTATCTTTCGCTGTTTCTGCATGAACAGTAAATGAAGCGCTGAAAGTGAGAATGATAGCCGAGGCAAGGTGTTTTTTTGAAAATGCCTTTTTGTTTCTTTGTGGTTTGTTGATGGTGTTCATATTCACTCCTTGATATAAACTGTTGTGCTTATGGTGTTGATTTCTTAATGCCGTAATAATGGAATCGGTATATATGTTTTCATTTTTTGAATTCAAGGCGTCAACATACATGACTCATGTTATTGAGCCGGTTGTTTTGTTAAGTAAAGAGTTAACACTGTTGTTGGTGTTTTTTTATTCACCCCCCCGTTTGGTATTTCCGGGGAAGGGGTCCTGGCCAGACCCCTGCGAGTATTAAATATTGCTGATAAACACCATGGTCAGTGCCAGCGGAGCCAGGATACGCACCGAGAATAACCAGCCACGGTACAGCAGGCTTTGAGGAGCCAGGCTGAGTTCATCGGCGGTGAATTGTTTCTTGATGCCCCAGCCGGCAAACAAGGCCACGAAGATACCGCCGAGCGGCATGGCAATGTTGGCCGTGATGTAATCGAACAGATCGAAGAAGGTCTTGTTCTCGAACAGGGTGAACATGCCCAGGGGGTGAACATCCGACCAGATATTGAAGGAAAACACCGACAGCAGGCCCAGTCCCCAGGCCAGGGCGCCGGCGCTGATGGCGGCCCGGCGGCGACTCCAGCTAAAGCGTTCTGCCAGCCAGGAAGTGGGTACTTCCAGCATGCAGATGGCCGACGTCAGTGCGGCGAAAAACAACAGCAGGAAGAAGAAACCGCCGAGCAGGGCGCCACCGGTGATCTGGCTGAATGCGACCGGCAGGCTCACAAACACCAGGCCGGGACCACCGCTGGGATCCAGGCCATAGGCAAAGATGATGGGAAAAATGGCCAGGCCGGCCAGCAGGGCGATCAGGGTATCGGCGCCGACGATGAGCAGGGAGGAGCGGGGCAATGAGGTCTGCCGACTCATATAGGCGCCGTATGCCATCAGATTGGTCAAGCCGACGCTGATGGAGAAGAAGGCCTGCCCTATGGCTTCCAGCACGACTTTACTGGTGATCTGGGAGAAGTCAGGGGTAAACAGGAAGGTGAAAGCCTGCCTGAAATCACCCGCAATGGCACCGTAGCCGACCAGCAGTAACAACATGACAAACAGGGCGGGCATCAGGAGCTTGACCAGACGTTCTACCCCGTTACGAATGCCGATGGAAGAGATCAGTACCACCGTCAGCAGGAAAACAAGGTGCCAGCTCACCATGGCGCCGACATTACCGACCAGGCCATCGAAGCCGGCCGTAATGGTGGCTACATCGGCCCCGTCAAACGAGCCGTTTGCCATCTTCAGTACATAGGCCAGGGTCCAGCCGCCGACGATACAGTAGAATGACAGTACGATGACGGCCGCCACCACCCCCATGTTGCCCATATGACGCCAGCGCGTACTGAGTCCCGACTCCCGACTGACGACGGCAATGGCGCCGGGTGGACTGAGTCTGCCCCGTCGGCCGACCAGTAACTCGGCAATGAGAATCGGCATGGCAATGGCCAGTACCGCCAATATATAGACGAAGACGAAAGCCCCACCGCCGTTGGTGCCGGCGGTATAGGGAAAGCGCCATATATTGGCCAGCCCGACAGCTGTGCCGATCGAGGCCATCAAGAAGGCGAAGTTGGATGACCACTGGGTTTTCTGTACGTCAGCCGGGGATGAAGTATCCGTCGTCCAATCTGCTGATTTGGTGATATCGGACATAATCTGCTCCATGACAATGTAGAAAGTGACTTCCCTGATAAATGCGTATGCCTTCAGGTGACCGCATGGCGTTGGTTATAGACGGGGCTGCGCCAGGTTTCTCTGGCCATGACTTTCTTGATCCTGGAAACGGCGTTCCAGACGTCGACATAACGGGTATAAAGCGGGGTAAAGCCGAAACGCAGTATGTCTGGGGCGCGGAAATCGCCAATGACGCCGGCGTCTATCACCGCCTGCATAATGGGGTAGCCGTGCTCGTGGCTGAGCGCCACCTGGCTGCCGCGGCGCTCCTTGTCTTCGGGGCTGGCGAGGACGAAGCCATATTCTGCGCACTCACTGTTGATCAGTTCGATAAAGTACTGGGTCAGGGCCTGGGATTTTTCCCGGATCTGCTCCATAGAGGCTTCCAGCATCAGGTCTATACCCACTTCGGCTACGGCCATGCTGATGATGCCCTGGGTACCGGTCAGCATCTGATTGATGCCGGGAGCCGGCCGGTAGTCGCGCTCGAAAGTAAAGGGCGCGGCATGTCCCCACCAGCCTGTCAGCGGCTGCAATGCGGCACCCTGATGACGTTTGGCGACAAAGATAAACGCCGGGCTGCCGGGGCCACCGTTGAGGTATTTGTAGGTACAGCCGATGGCCATGTCGGCATGGCAGCCATTGAGATCCACCGGCAAGGCGCCGGCGCTGTGGCACAGATCCCAGATCACCACACAGCCCCGCTCCTGGGCGTAACGGGTGATGGCTGCCATATCGAGCACCCGTCCGGTTTTGTAGTGCACCTGGGTCAGGCAAACAACCGCCACTTCTTCGTTAATGGCCGCCAACAGTTCGTCTTCTTCGGCAAAGCGGATTTCATGCCGATGCCCCAGCTGGGCCACCAGTCCCTGGACCATGTAGTTGTCGGTGGGGAAATTGCTGCCCTCGAGCAGGATGACCCGGCGCTCGGGGCGCAGGCTCAGACCGGCGGAAATGGCCTTGTAGACGTTGAGGCCAGTACCGTCGGTGCAAATCACTTCATCTTGGTCGGCGCCGATCAGGCGGGCGATTTTGTCACCCAGGCGTTGGGGTAACTGGAACCAATGATGGCGGTTCCAGCTGCGAATGAGGTCGGTTCCCCATTGCTCGGCAACGACCTCCTGAGCCTTGGCCAGGGCTGCCTTGGGTTGGGCGCCGAGTGAGTTACCATCGAGATAGATTTCGTCTTCACTAAGTACGAACTCGTCACGAAATCGGCGTAACGGATCCTGACGATCCAGTTGTTCGAAAAAGGCTTTGTTATAACTGTGCATGAGTGACCATTCCTTGAGCTGATGAAGATAAGCAAGAAGCTTGCTGCCCCCTGATAACGAGTAAATGTTAATGCCTTGTTCGTTAATTGAATAATAATATTAACAATCTTGGGTATAACTTTTTTGATATATCCTGGCAAGTGCGGCGCGAGGCGAATGAAGTCGGAAGCATTCTGTGTAGCCGCGACTTTTGGCGTTTTCTGATTGGCACTTTTGGTGGAAGCGGATAAGCCGATCCCAGTCAGACACAAAAATGCCTCGACTGGAACCTTTAGATGCGAGAAAGGTGGTGACGCGTCCCGTCTTGGACGAAATGGCGGCGGCGATGGCAAACAGGTGTCGGCGTTGAGTTTAACTGAACACTTTAGGGGGCCATGGCCCCCAGCTCGTTACACTATCTGGGCTGTCGAGACAGGGTCAGCGCCAGATCTTCAATCATGTCTTCCTGGCCGCCGACAGTGCCGCGGCGCCCCAGCTCCACCAGGATGTCACGGGCGGACACGCCGTATTTGGCTTCGGCGCGCTGGGCGAACAGCAGGAAGGAGGAATACACTCCGGCATAGCCCAGGGTCAGGGCGTCCCGGTCGACCCGGATCGGCTGGTCCATGATCGGCACCACCCGGTCTTCGGCCACATCCATGATCCGGTACAGGTCGATGCCGGTGTGGGCGCCCATCCGCTCGAGTACGGCACAGAGCACTTCCAGCGGGGTATTGCCGGCACCGGCACCCAGCCCGGCGACCGAGCCATCTATGCGCACGGCGCCGGCCTCGATGGCAGCCAGCGAGTTGGCCACCGCCATGCCCATGTTGTGGTGACCATGGAAACCGAGCTCGATGTCGGTGGAGAGTTCGGCACGCAGCAGGCCGATTTTTTGGCTTACTTCATCGGGCAGCATATAGCCGGCGGAATCGGTGGCGTAGATGCAGTTGGCGCCGTAGCTCACCATCAGTCTGGCCTGCTCCAGGAGTTTTTCCGGGCTGGCCATATGCGCCATCATCAGGAAGCCGACCGTGTCCAGACCAAGCCGGGCGGACATGCCGATATGCTGCTCGGCCACATCGGCTTCGGTGCAGTGGGTGGCGACCCGGATGGTGCTGACACCGCAGTCCCGGGCCATCCTAAGGTGGTCGACGGTGCCGATGCCAGGCAGCAGCAGGGCCGAGATCCTGGCCTGCTTCATCTGCGGCACGACCGCCCGCAGGTAGTCCTCGTCGCTGTGGGCCGGGAAGCCGTAGTTGACCGAGGCACCGCCCAGGCCGTCGCCGTGGGTGACTTCAATCAGTGGCATGCCGGCGGCGTCCAGGCCGGTGGCGATGTCGACCATCTGCGTTAGGCTTATCTGGTGGCGCTTGGCATGCATGCCGTCGCGCAGGCTCATGTCGTGCAGCATGACCTTCTTGTCTTGTAAATTCATGATGATATCTCCTTAGCCCCGGGTCGGTAATAGAATGGCCCCATCGGCTGCTGCTTCCGCAAATAGCTCGGCGGTACGCAGGGCGGCGGCGGTCATGATGTCCAGGTTACCCGCATAGGTGGGCAGAAAATCCCCCAGACCGGCTACCTCCATAAACATCGACACCTTGTTGCCGTCGAATACCGGGCCGTTGACCAGACGGTAGCCGGGCACGTACCGCTGTACCTGCTCGACCATGTCCAGTACCGAGCGGGTGATGGCATCCCGATCGGGCTCGCCCTCGACCAGGCAGTGCACTGTGTCGCGCATCATCAGCGGTGGCTCGGCCGGGTTGATGATGATGATGGCCTTGCCCTGTTTGGCGCCGCCCACCGACTCCACCGCACCGGCGGTGGTGCGGGTGAATTCGTCTATGTTCTGGCGGGTGCCGGGGCCGACCGAGCGGGAGGACACGGTGGCGATGATTTCGCCGTAGGCCACCGGCTGCACCCGGGACACGGCGGCGACCATGGGGATGGTGGCCTGGCCGCCACAGGTGACCATGTTGACGTTCAGTTGCAGTTGTTCCGCATGCTGTTTGAGGTTGACCGGCGGCACACAGAAGGGACCTATGGCCGCCGGGGTCAGATCAATCATGATCACCCCCAGTTCGTTGAGTTTGCGGCTGTTTTCGGCATGCACATAGGCCGAAGTGGCATCGAAGGCGATGCGGATATCGTCATCGAGCACGTGCGGCAGCAGGCCGTCGACACCGGTGTCACAGGTCCTGATGCCCATCTCCCGGGCGCGCTTGAGGCCTTCCGAGGCGGGGTCGATGCCGACCATCCACACCGGCTCGATCCAGTCCGAGCGCAGCATCTTAATCAGCAAGTCGGTGCCGATGTTGCCCGGCCCGATAATGGCTGCCTTGAGTTTTCGTGTCACAGGCTCTCCTTGTTTCAACTGTGGGTGCCGGTGTAACTCAAGATGTTTCTTCAGCTCCGGCATAGGAACTAAGTACAGGTATCAGTTGGAGTCGAGCCCCTGGGCAACGGAAGGTGTCGGGTCGCCATCGGCACCATTACGTCCAAGCCGGGCATGGTGGCTCGATCTCGTTTGTAACAAGATGTTAATCAAGGTGAGGGGAACTTTAAAATAATATTAATGGACTTTGATATATTCATATTTATATATCTGAGGCCTGATGTGACCACTTCGACGCGGTTATTGAGTACATGCTTGAAAGTCGGTGCGTGACTCAAGCGGTCCTGCATCGATATTGATGGGTCCATACCGTTGTCCGGGAGCTGGCTCTATATTGGCGGATCCGTTGGCCGAGTCGGAGGTTCGTCAATCGGCCGCCGAGCCTGCTGTAGAGGGAGTGATAGCCTGCTGGTGCCATTTCGGCGACACCGGGATAAGCTTTGCCTGCAGTCGACATTCTGCAGGAGATTGCATAAGAAGCTTATATTTGGTCTGAGCTGTGTCGGTATTGGTATTCACCAGAAGTGTGCCAGTAGCGATATGCGTACCGAGGTGATCATGTTGTTGAATGGTATCGGTGGTGACGAGGACGTCGGCCTCATGTTACGGCATTTTATCGAGTTTGTGTGCCGACAGGAAAAGGGCGGCCATTGCCGCCCTCGGTACTTATATACAGATGCTTACATGTAAATGAACTTGGCGATGAATACGAGACTCAGCACATAGACGCCGACCGAGACCTTGTTCGCCTGACCGGTAGCGAGCTTGAGCACGGCGTAGCTGACAAAACCCATGGCGATGCCGTTGGCGATGGAGAAGGTCAGCGGCATCATCAGGGCGGTAATGGCGGCGGGGGCCATCTCGGTGTAGTCATCCCACTCTATCTTGGCCAGACTGCTCATCATGGCGAAGGCCACGTAGAGCAGGGCGCCGGCGGTGGCGTAGGGCGGAATCATTCCGGCCAGCGGCGCCAGAAACATGGACAGCAGGAACAGCACCGCAATGATGATGGCGGTCAGGCCGGTACGGCCACCGGCGGCGACGCCGGCGGCGCTTTCTACATAGCTGGTGACTGGCGGGCAGCCAACGAAGGTACCGATGACCGATGAGGCACTGTCGGCCTTCAGAGACTTTTTCAGACCTTCAATAGAGCCATCCGGATTACGTAGGTTGGCCCGTTCGGCAACGCCCATCAGGGTGCCGGCGGTATCAAACATGTTGACGAACAGAAATGACAGGATCACGGTGATCATACCTACATTCAGCGCGCCCATGATATCCAGCTTCATGAAGGTGGGGGCTATGCTGGGCGGCATGGCAAAGACGCCGTTATATTCCACTATGCCCATCAAGAGGCCGGCCAGGGTCACGCCGATCACACCGATTAATACGGCACCGAAGATCTTGCGATAGGCCAGAATGGAGATCACCAGGAAACAGACGGCAGCCAGCCAGGCGCCGGGCTGGGTAAGGTCACCCAGGGTGACCATGGTGGCTTGGCTGGGCACCACGATCCCGGCGGTCTTGAGTCCGACCAGCCCCAGGAAGAGGCCGACGCCGGCGGTCATGGCGAAACGTAACGACTCGGGAATGGCGTCGAGCACCCATTCACGAATCTTCCAGAAACTCATGGCGGTAAAAATCACGCCGGACCAGAACACGGCGCCGAGCGCTATCTCCCAGCTGTAACCCATTTCGCCGACCACGGTGAAGGCGAAGAAGGCATTCAGGCCCATACCCGGCGCCAGGCCGACCGGCCAGTTGGCGTACAGACCCATGAAAAGAGTGGCGATGGCGGCACCGATGCAGGTCGCAACGAAGACGGCGCCGGCATCCATACCCGAGGCGGCCATGATATTGGGGTTAACAAAAATGATGTATGCCATGGTGATAAAAGTTGTGAGGCCGGCAACCATTTCGGTTTTAACCGAGGTGCCGTGGGCACTTAACTTAAACCATCTGTCCAGCACGCCTCCGGAGGTAGGAATGGCGTGTGGGGTTGACTCATGTTTGGCATTTTCCATGACCGGAAATCCTCGAATAGATTGGGTGGCAGACTGTCAATGCCGGGCGGTGTATCATCCGCCGGCATTGACAGGAGCTGTCTTCTACCCGTTAGCTGCCTCGGTAGGTCGAGTAGCTGTAGGGTGAGATCAGCAGGGGTACGTGATAGTGCTCTTGACCGGCGGCAATGCCGAAACGGATAACTACGTCATCCAGAAATGCCGGCTCGAGCAGTTCAACGCCTGATTGTTTCATGTAGGTGCCGGTGTGGAATACCAGCTGGTATTTACCGGGCACATAGTCTTCGCCTTCCAGTACCGGGGAATCGGTACGGCCGTCGCTGTTGGTGTACACCGTATTGATCAGAGTAGTGTGCTCACCTTCAACCCGATACAGCTCGATTTTAATGTCGGAACCGGGCAGGCCTTTGGAGGCGTCGAGGATATGTGTCGTTAATCTTCCCATTGTGTCGTTACCTTGCGCGTATTACGCGTCTCCGTTAATTCAAGGTACTGCCTTCGCACTTACCCTTGCCTGCTGGCGCGGGAGAGTGCGGCGACAGAAGTAATTTTACATCAAGATAATATTTGAGGTCTACATTTAATTAACATAAATAAGTAGAATGTTTACAATTGCCAGTGTCACAGCATCATTCATTATCCTGACAAGAAAGGATTGTCTTTGCTTTGGTGGTTCAAAGCAAGATTTCCCGCCAGAGCTGATACAAAAATCAAACCTGTTATTTACATATATTGGTTCTATTGTATACAATAAAATCATTACCATGACTGGCCAGCCCCCTGCAAGCTTGTTTCGGCTGGTGTCTTAACCTGCGTTTCAAGGAGTTTTTCCGATGAGCCAAAACAACGACTATCCCCGCGATCTCGCCGGGTATGGTGCCAACCCGCCTCACCCCCAGTGGCCGAACAAGGCCCGTATCGCTATCAACTTCGTACTGAACTACGAAGAAGGCGGTGAGCGCAACGTACTGCATGGCGATGGCGAATCCGAAGCCTTCCTGTCCGAAATGCCGACCGCAGTCGCGTTCCCCGATGCGCGTCACATGAGCATGGAGTCCATCTACGAGTATGGCAGCCGTGCCGGTGTATGGCGTCTGCTGCGCCTGTTCAAGCGTTACGATATTCCCATGACCATCTTCGCCGTGGCCACCGCCATTGAGCGTTATCCCGAGATCGCCAAGGCGTTCATGGATGAAGGTCATGAAATATGCTCTCACGCCTACAAGTGGATCAGCTATCAGTTCATGAGCGAAGAAGAAGAGCGCGAGCACTACCATAAAGCGATGGAAATCTTCGAGCGCGTGTGTGGTCAGCGCCCACAAGGCTGGTATACCGGCCGCGACAGCCCCAACACCCGCAAGATTGTCATGGAAGACGAAGGCATCCTGTACGATTCTGATTCATACGCCGATGATCTGCCTTATTGGGTAAACAACGAAGGCAAAGGCCACCTGGTGGTCCCGTATGTCATGGACACCAACGACATGCGTTTTGGCCTGAATGGCTATAACAACGGCGAAGAGTTCTTCCAGTATCTGAAAGACTCGTTCGACGTATTGTATGAAGAGGGAGCCGAAGCGCCGAAAATGCTTTCTATTGGTATGCACTGTCGCATATTGGGTCGTCCCGGACGTATGGCGGGTCTGGAGCGTTTCATCAAGTACGCCCGCAGTCACGATCAGGTGTGGTTTACCCGCCGAATCGACATTGCCAAGCACTGGCACGAGCACCATCCCTACAAAGGAAACAAGTAATGAGCCGTTTTACTACCTGTACTCCTAGTACCATGAGCCGCGACGAGTTTGTGGCCGCATTTGCCGACATCTACGAGCACTCTCCCTGGGTGGCCGAGCAGACCTTCGATCAGGGCCTGACCAGCGATGATGACAACATCGAACAACTGCACGGCCGTATGGCGGCGGTGATGAGCAATGCCGACAAGCAGGCACAGCTCGACCTGATCAACGCTCACCCGGACTTGGCCGGCAAGGCAGCCCAGCGTGGCGAGCTGACCGAAGCCTCTACCAACGAGCAGGCCGGTGCCGGTATCAGCGAGTGCAACGCCGAAGAGTTTGCCCGCTTTACCGAGCTGAACAACGCCTATAAAGAAAAGTTCCGATTTCCGTTCATCATGGCGGTGAAGGGGTCTAACCGACACCAGATCCTGGCGGCATTCGAAGAGCGTATTCACAACGACTACGACACCGAATTTGCCCGCGCTGTTAAAGAAATCAACAAGATAGCCGAGTTTCGCTTAAACGCTATGTAAGAAAGGACACGGGGTGCCAGGCACCCCGTTTTTATGTTTTTTCGGAGGAAGAAATGATCAAGACCCTGAAGATAGAGCCGCTGACCAAAGAAGCGTTCGCCCCTTTTGGCGACGTCATCGAGTCCGAAGGCCGTGATTACTTCATGATTAACAACGGTTCTACCCGTCGTTATCACAAGCTGGGCGACGTACAGCTAGACGAACAGGGCCAGGGCATTATCAATATTTTCCGGGCCGATACCCTGGAATATCCGCTGCCGATCAAGATGCTGGAACGTCATCCGTTCGGCTCCCAGTCTTTCATCCCGTTGTTCGGTCACGAGTTTCTGCTGGTGGTTGCCCCTGTTGGTGACGGCAGCCTCAACATAGACCCGTCCACGGTGCGAGCCTTCCGCGCGTCCGCGCGTCAGGGCGTCAATTATCACAGTGGTGTCTGGCATCACCCGATCATGGCGCTGCGCGATGGCGACGAGTTCCTGGTGGTTGACCGCTCCGGTCCCGGCAACAACTGTGACGAATTCTATTTCGACGAGTCCGTTCAGCTCACCGTAGAACTCGACTAAAGCGCGTATTTTTTCCTCTTGCCACCTGGCAAGAGGAAGCTCTATTTTTTCACGCCTCACGCCTCACGCCTCACGCCTCACGCCTCACGACTGGTACGGATCTTCTCCGTTGAACTCGCGCGTGAAGATATCCCAGACCACCAGAAACAGCGCCGCCACCAGCGGGCCTATCACGAAGCCGTTGATACCCATCAGGCTCAGGCCGCCCAAGGTGGAGAACAGCACCAGATAATCGGGTAACTTGGTGTCGCGGCCGACCAGCAAAGGGCGCAAGACGTTGTCGGCCAGGCCGATCACCAGGGCACCGAAGCCGACCAGTACCGAGCCGGCGATCCAGTCGCCGGTGGCATAGAGGTAGAGTGCCACCGGCAGCCATACCAGGCCGGCACCCACCGCCGGGATCAGCGACAGAAAGGCCATCACCACGCCCCACAACAGCGGGCCGGGAATCCCAAGCGCCCAGAAGATAAAGCCCCCGAGGGCGCCCTGTACCATGGCGACCAGAATGTTGCCCTTGACCGTGGCCCGGGTGACTTCCGAGAACTTGCTGAACAGCTTGCGTTCACGTTCATCCCCCAGTGGCAGCGCCTTGACCAGCACTTCGATAAGCTGATGGCCGTCGCGCAGCAGAAAGAAGGTCAGATAGAGCATCAGTGCCACGTTCATCACGAAGGTGAAGGTGCTCTGGCCGGCGCCGAGGGCTTTTTCTGCCAGCAGCTTGCTGGCGGCCACGGCAGCTTCGGACAGCTTCTGGCGAACGCTGTCGATATTGATGCCCAGCCGTTCAAACAGCTCGGGCACCAGCGGAAAGGCATGACGCATCTGCTCCAGCCATTCGGCCGGGTTGATTTCCCCCTTGTCGATACGTTGATAGAGCGCCAGTCCTTCCTGAATGAAGGAGGTGGCGATCAGCAGCACCGGCAGCACCACTATGACCATGCAGATAAGCAGGGTGAGCAGGGCGGCGCGGTTGGGCTTGGGGCCTATCAGACGCAGAATGCGCTCCTGCAGAGGGTTGAAGATGACACCGATGGCACAGGCCCAGAAAATGGCGCCCCAGAAGGGTTTGAGCACCAGCCCGAACAGCAGGCTGACCAACAGCAGCATAAACAGAAAGGAACGTTGTTCGAGTTTTTCGCGCATGGTGAAAGTGATTCCTGATAAGACAGAGTCCCCATGGTAATGAAGGGATGAGACCTAAGCTACCGGTTCGTCTGCAAACGAGTTTCTTGTCCGCAAATGAGCTGCGCCAGCCAGAACATTTATCCTGGCTGGCGCAAGTGTACCCGGTAACCTTGTTTTCTGTCTGGCCGGGAGATCAGCTGGTACGGTAGCGGCCCACCAGTTGTTGCAGGCTGTTGGCCATCTCGCCGACTTGCCGACTGGTTTGGCTGGCCGCCTGAGAGCCCGCATTGGTCTGTTCGGCGATGGCCACTATCTGATGCACATTGGCGTTGATACTTTCCGACACCTGGGTTTGCTCTTCGGCGGCGCTGGCAATCTGCTCGTTCATGCAGTTGATGGTATTGACCGCGGTACCGATATCGAGCAGGGCATTATCGATGCGGCGCGCTTCGGTCACGGTGTGACTGCTGCGCTCGCGAATGCTTTCGATGGCCAGTACCGCTTCCTTGGCGCCCTGTTGCAGCTGGGTGATCATCTTGTGGATTTCTTCGGTGCTGCTCTGGGTGCGTCCCGCCAGGGTACGTACCTCATCGGCCACCACCGCAAAGCCACGGCCCTGCTCGCCGGCGCGGGCCGCTTCGATGGCGGCGTTGAGCGCCAGCAGGTTGGTCTGATCGGCAATGCCGCGGATCACGTCGAGCACCGATCCTATCTGCTCCGACTCCTTGCCCAGCCGTTGAATGATTTCCACGCCACCGACCACCTGGTTTTCCAGTCCGTCGATAACCTCTATGGTGCCTTGTAACAGCTGCTGAGCATCTGTTACCTGGTTTTCGGCCTGCTGGGCCGCCTCGGCCGCCCGGGCCGCGCTGGCGGCCACTTCCTGGGCGGTGGCCGACATCTGGTTCATGGCGGTAGCCAGCTGATCACTTTCGTGATGCTGCTGGCTGATGCCGGTTTCGGTTTCATCCATGAAGCGTTGTAACTCGGCACTGGCCTGTTGCAGGGTATCGGCAGACTGACGGGTACTTTGTACCAGTTCGCTGATCTGGCCGGCAAAGTGATTGAAGGAGCGAGCCAATACACCCAGCTCGTGGCCATGACCGGTATTGAGCCTGCGGGTCAGATCGCCTTCACCCTGGGCAATATCTTCCATGGTGGACACCGCCTGGCGGATGGGGGTGTGAATGCTGCGCACCATCACCAGGCCGGCGGCGGCAATCAGTGCCAGCAAGAGAGCGGCGGACAGGGCGGAGTTGATCAGCCCCCGGCGCACCGAGTCGGACAGTTCCTGCTCCAACCCGGCCACCGTGGCCTGCAGATCATCGACGTAAAAACCGGCACCCAGCAGCCAGTCGGTACCCGGAATCGGGGTAATGTTGGCCAGCTTTGGCGCACCCTGTTTGGTGTCCGGCTTGGGCCAGTCGTATTCGACATAGCCGCCGCCCTGACGACCCAGAGCCACATATTCCTGCACCAGATGACGTCCGTCCGGGCTGGTGGCGCTCAGGTAGTTATTGCCTTCCCGCGCCGGATTGTCTGCACTGACTACCTGCACGCCTTCGCCGTTATAAACGAAGAAGTAACCGGTTCCGTCATCGAAGCGCAAACGGCGCAGCTGAGCCTTGGCGGCGTCGAGCTTTCCTTGTTGCAGCAAGGGGCCTATGCCGGTGATGGCCAGCTCCATATAACTGGCCAATTGCTGTTTGCGGGCATCAAGCAAGGAGCGATACAGGCTGTCACCACTCAGATCCTTGAGCCGCATGGATTGATTCACATTAATCCAGGTGCTGACGGTAGCGAGCAGCAACAAGGGTAACAGCGCCAGTAACAGTATTTTTTGCTTGATGGAAAGTCGGTTCATCCTTGGTCTCACTGTGTTATAAGTTGTTCACAACCTTGTATCATTTTGTTTTACATTTGTCATTGATACCGAACACCTGAAGCCTGAATCGGGCGAAAATAATACCTCGCCGCTCGGTAAAGGTTAGCGGCAGAGTTCGGCGTAGCTTGAGCTCCTTGTCTTTAAAGGGTGAACCAGCCCCGTTATGATGCGGTTATGACCCTGTTTACCGAGTACGACATGAACTCCACTATTCTCGCCGGCCCCGTACTGCGCCGGGCCAGTTGCGAGCGACTGGTGTTCTGGCTGGCCAGCCGGGCGCCGGTGACATTTCGCCTGCTATTGCCCGATGGTGTGCCACAAGAATTCACCGGCGAGCGGCAACAGCAACAGCTACAGGTGGGAGATCACTGTTTTATTCAACTGCTGGACATCAGGCTTGAAACCCCGCTGCCTACCGATACCCTGGTGGCCTACGATCTGCAATGGCGTCAGTCGGAGCAGGATGTATGGCACGGCATCGCCGAATGGGCGCCGGAGTTGTGCTATGCGGGGGAGTCACTGCCACAGCTGGTGATCCGCAGCAGGCTGGACGAGGTATTGCACGGCTCCTGTCGCAAGCCCCACCATGCTGCACCCGATGGTCTGGTGGCGGCCGATAGCTGGTTGCAACAATGTCATGCTCAGGCGCTAAAACGGCCGGCGGTATTGATGTTGAGCGGCGATCAGATTTATGCGGACGATGTGGCCGGCCCCATGTTGACCGCCATCCACCAGTTGATTGAAGAGCTGGGACTGTATCCGGAAACGCTGGATGGCGCCCTGGTCGCCGACAGCGCCGAGCTTTTCGCCAGCCCGCTCAACTATTACCGCCGCAGCGAACTGTTGCCCAGTATCAAAGGCAATCAGACATTGCAGCGGCGTTTCTTCGAAGGCGCGCGCAAGCCGATCTTTACCACCAGCAGCGCCGACAATCATCTGATCACCCTGGCCGAGGTGCTGGCCATGTATCTGCTGGTCTGGTCACCCGAACCCTGGCGCGGCTTGTCCGATGCGCAGCCGGAACTGAGCCCGGAACGACAACAGCAATATCTGACCGAGAGGCACCGGCTGGCCGTCTTTGTGGAAGGGCTGCCGGCGGTGCGTCGCCTGCTGGCCCATCTGCCGACCCTGATGATCTTCGACGATCATGATGTCACCGACGACTGGAACCTGACCGCCGCCTGGGAGGCGAGCGCCTACGGCCATCCCTTCTCTCGCCGGATCATCGGCAATGCGCTGGTGGGGTATTTACTCTGTCAGGGCTGGGGTAACGATCCGGACGCCTTCAAGGGAGAGCCGATGGCATTGCTCCAAGCCTGGAGCGAGCAGCCGGCGCAGGAGCAACAGGATCGACTGATCGATCATCTGCTGACATTTGATCGCTGGCACTACCATTTGCCGACCAGTCCCAAGCTGCTGGTGCTGGATACCCGTACCCGGCGCTGGCGGGCCGAGTCCAACTTCAGTCATCCCTCCGGGTTGATGGACTGGGAGGCGCTGACCGAGCTGCAGGGCGAGCTGCTGAATCACGAGGCGGTGGTGATCGTGTCGCCGACGCCGGTATTCGGGGTCAAGCTTATCGAGGTGATCCAGAAGATTTTTACCTGGTTTGGCAAGCCGCTGCTGGTGGATGCGGAAAACTGGATGGCCCACAAGGGCACCGCCAACGTGATCCTCAATATCTTTCGCCACGCCCGTACTCCGGCCAACTACGTGATCCTGTCGGGGGACGTGCATTACTCCTTCATGTACGACATCAAGCTCAGACATAGGGGCGGGGAGCCCCATATCTGGCAGATCACCAGCAGCGGCATCAAGAACGAGTTTCCGGCCCGGTTGCTGAACATACTGGACCGGCTCAACCGCTGGCTTTATTCCCCCCGCTCGCCATTGAACTGGTTCACCCGCCGGCGGCGACTGGAAATTACGCCTCATCCGCCGACAGGGGCGTCCAGGGGGGAGCGGCTACTGAACCGTTCCGGCATCGGCTATGTGCGCTTCAACGATGCCGGCGAGCCGATACTGGTGCGGCAGATTACCAGTGAGGGGACGGTGGACTTTGTTGCCGACAGGGCGGCAGATCCCGAGGTGGCATTGAGTCGGGAAGAACGCTGACTTTTCGGTTCTAGAGGGGGCTCGGTAACAATTTAAACGCTTAGGTTTCATCGGGCAAAGGGCCCGCTCCGCCGACTCGCCGTGAACCCCTTCCTGGAGGCTCAGCCGTGCCATCCATGGCACGGCTGAGCAGATCCCTGTGTCCTCCTGAAGCACCGATATCGCCTGATTTTTCCGCTGGCAGTCTACTCTGTCAGACCCAGCGGCTGGCCGTAGCTGAATTCTACGTAGTTGCCGTTGGGATCCTTTACCCCGCAGTAATAGCCTACCGGCCAGGGCTCGTCTCTGGGCGGCCAGATCAGGCAACCGGCGGCGTCGGCCCGGCGGGCGATATCCTCCACCTCCGCCCGGCTGGGCAGGGCGAAACCGAAGTGGCGGTAGTCGTGAGCGGATAACTGCAGATCCTCGCCGCCGTTCATCAGCACGAAGATGAATTCCCGCTCTCGGCCGGGTTCGGCCAGCCAGACGATGGTCTGCGGTGGTTTGTCGCGCCGGTGGGTTTCGACCATGCCGCAGAAGTCGCGGTAGAAACCAATACAAGCTTCTATGTTCCGCACATGCAGGGCGATGTGAGTAAGGCGGGGATAATGTCGCTCAGGCATGATGACCGTCTCCTTGGGTTAACAGATGACACTGCCTGAGTATGGTCGCTATCAAGCAAAAAGGCGGAAGGTAATCCTTCCGCCTTTTTGCTTCTGTGCAGGCTCTCGAATGTGACCGAAAGGGCTGCTGGCGGGCAGCCCGGTGGGAGCAACCGGGTGTCATGGTGCCGAGTTATTCGGCCGAGAAGGGGAAGTGAAAGCCTGTCTAGAGGACACTCTGGCGGGTGGCTGATAGAATGAGCGGCCTACCCAACAGCAACGACAAAGAAGAATGAGCTATCTTACCGGAACCCTGATCAAGATGCCGGGGCACCTGGCTGCTCCCGTGGCCTACCAGCTGGCGCTGGGCGAGCATCGCGTCGATCTCAACCCCCTGCTGGGTCAGACGCTGACCCTGACCCACACCGGCAATATCTACTGCAATGCCTGCGACCGCAAAACCAGCAAGAGTTATTCCCAGGGGCACTGCTTTCCCTGTATGAAGAAGCTGGCCCGCTGCGACATGTGCGTGATGAAGCCGGAGACCTGCCACTATTTTGAAGGTACCTGCCGCGAGCCCGAATGGGGCGACAGTCACTGCATGGTGCCGCACATCGTCTACCTGGCGAACACCTCGGGTCTGAAGGTGGGCATTACCCGTCATACCCAGGTGCCGACTCGCTGGATTGATCAGGGTGCAACCCAGGCATTGCCCATTTTACGGGTCGCGACCCGTCAGCTCTCCGGTCTGGTGGAAGTGGCGCTGGCCGAAATGGTGGCAGACAAGACCAACTGGCGCGCCATGCTCAAGGGCGGCGAAGCCGATATCGACTTGAAAGCCGAAGCCGCACGCTTACTGCCGGAAATACAGGACAAGATCGGCGACTTGCTGCTGAAATATGGTGCAGAGGCGGTAACCGTGCTGGACGAATCTATCGTCGAGCTAAACTATCCGGTGCTGGAATACCCGACCAAAATCGCCAGTCACAACTTCGACAAGAACCCGGTGGTCTCGGGTACGCTGCTCGGCATCAAGGGCCAGTATCTGATGCTCGACACCGGTGTTATCAACCTGCGCAAATTCACCGGTTATGAAGTGAGTTTCGGGTAAACCCCGGCATGTCTGGCTGCCGGGGGCCCTATTGATAGCAGCTGCGCAAGCGGGCCAGTGCGATGGACTTGTCATGGGATTGCCGTGACAGCTCATCGAGCAATCCGGGGTTGCCGAATCGGTAGCGCTGCGGCTCAGTCCGGGGCGTGGGCCTCGGGCTTTCTTGTATTCAGATGTCGGCGTTCAGGCGGCCCAGGATTCGGGTGTTGTGGCCACCGGCCTGCTCGACAAAGGCTACACGGGTAATCGGTATCTGCCTCCTCCTCACGCAGGCCTAGGAAGATTTTTTCGTTGCTTCTGCTCGCAACATATTGAATGCCAGGTGCCGTGTACACGCCAGGATTTAAGCCATCTCGCCGTAATAGAGGGGAAAAGTACCTCCGTTTATCTAGATGTCCAGCACTGATTGCTCTCGATACGCCCTGGGTGCAGCTCATTTCATATGAGTGCATGGCTAAGAGAGGAGCTGTTTATTGTCAAGCGTTGAGGCCGATTTTAATGGGTTCGCGGACTGAGTTAATGGGTTTTATTAAGGTTTTTCATGAGCGATTTTAATGTATCAGTAATGAGTCATTAAGATATTTTTTTGTTATTAGCTTTTTGTTTTTAAAATTTTAGGAGGGGGGTGCTTTCCTCTCCGCAACTAATTTTCGGGCAAGTGTCTGGCGATAGTGTTGTCATGGGTAAAGGCTTGAAATAGTAAGATTTTATTGTTCGTTTTTTATGTTTACCTTAAGATGCTGGTTTTGGTAATTTATTGTTTTGTAACGGTTTTAATTTTTATTTCCTATCTTGTTTTTGGGTGGGGAGGCGTCTTGCTTGTGTGTTTGGTCATTTTTTTCACGACAGTCTACTTTGCAAATTAATTTTTTTCATTAAAGCTTAATAAACCAGTTCGGCGCTAAGCGCCAAAGGTAAGTAGTGGGTGGTTGGATAAGGGGGATGTTGCAATTTTATTTTTTATTGATGGTTTTTGAATGACATGCCGCCTGGTTGTTACAGGGTGTTTGACTTCAATGATGCAGGTGAATAATGCTTCAGCCTTATATGCCGGTGGTGGCAGTAGTGGTTTGATTTATTTTTAATGTTTTTATTTCCATTGTCGCACTCTCAGGCTGATTTTTTGTGATGGCAGCACTGTCATTCACATGCTGTGTCTGCAAAAAATTAACTCCAGCACGCCGGTCTCGTTACGGTGGTAAAGAAACTAAAGGAGCGACAGTGATGGCCACAACAATATTTCGGACATCTTCGATAGCAAAGGCAGTAACACTCGTGGTGCTTGCGACTGGCCTGAGCTTGACCTCTGGCCAAGCAGAAGCCAAGAAAAAAGATGTACCTGTCAAAAGCGACGAAGAACGGGTTGCCGCCCTGGTTGAATTAGGGAAGGAAGTGTTCTTCACACCGATATCTCGGCCCAAAGCGAAGCAGTCTTGTGCCAGTTGCCATGATCCCGCCACCGGCTGGACCGGAGCCAGCTCGAATATAAACCTGGTTGAAGTAGCACAGCCCGGGGCAAACATCCACCGGGATCCGGATGCAAGAGGGCAACTGAAACCGCCCACTAATGCCTATGCGACTTTTATTCCTCCTTTTGCTCTGGCTACAGGACCTGGAGCCGCCTTTGTTCCCGCCTTTGGGGGGGCCTTCTGGAACGGGCGATCCGAGGGGAGTGATCCTCTGTTTCCAGAAGGGGCTACAGTCCATATCTCCTTGGCGGATGTGGTTACCGTGGGTGATCCTAATGCATTAACCCTGTTTGAACAGGCGGTTGAAGGCTTTCTTGGTCCGGTGGCCGATCAGGCCCTGAATCCCTTTCCCAATCCGGTCGAGCAGAATATCCGCGAAAAATCCGTCTGTCAGCAGGTCAAGAAGGCTGATTATGCCAATTTGTTTACCGACGCCTGGGGGAGTCGTATCCAGTGTGACCAGAATAATTACAGCACCAGCTTCAAGCGTATAGCGGTGGCGCTTGCCGCTTATCAGGACTCTCCCGAGGTGAACTCATTCAGTTCCAAACGCGATAATGCCCTTCGGGCGGAACTGGCGTGTTTGACCGAAGGGGATATAAAATTGTTGCCTTGGGCGCAGAATCTGACCGATGCGGAATTTGACGACATAGTGTCACGCTTCGGATTGGTGCCGAACGATCCATCTTTGTGTCAAGCGGATAACAGCCCGGGTGCGTTTCCACTGGCAGGGCTGACCCCCGAAGAAAACTGGGGCCATGATTTGTTCTATGCCGCAGCCGTTCTGTTTAATCCTGCTCAGCCCAAACCTATTCTAGCGGGCGACATTGGAACCTGTGATGCGGATGGTAATTCTTTCCCCGGCGGGGTGGTGTTAACGGAAGACCGAATGGGGGCTGGTTGTGCCCTTTGCCACAGCAATAATCCGGGAGGTGATGACGGTACAGAGCCACTGCAGACCTATGCCGACCATGGTTACCACAATATTGGCAGCCCGGTAAACTTCGACATACCCGGCGTCGTCGCGTCGGATGACGGTCTGGCGGATCATACCGGTAACGATGGGCATAAAGGGTTTGTCAAGTCTCCATCTTTGCGCAATGTGGATTTACGGCCTAGCGCTGATTTTATCAAGGCCTATACCAGAAATGGCTGGTTCAAGAGTCTGGAGGGTCTGGTGCACTTCTATAATACGTCTCTTGTTGATCCGTCCGATTTTGTCGCCGGGCCACCGCCAGTGATTAAACATGATGTGCTCCGCTGTATGGATGGAGAAATCACGGAGCAAGAAGCACTGGATAGCAATTGCTGGCCGGAACCAGGCCATGCCGACGGTGTATCCTTTGCTGCCGGTATTACGGGTAACCTGGGGTTAAGTGCATGTGATGAAGCGGCCATCGTTTCCTACTTGAAAACTTTTAATGATGAAGCCGTCGTGGTCGTACCCTAAGACAGTGTGATGGTGCACAGGTGTTAATAGTCGAAGCCGCCGTAAGGCGGCTCTTGTGTGGAATGCCGGCATGATGTTCATGCATAACCATGATTGTAGAGCTCGATCAGGTACTTCCAGAAGATGTCTACCTCGGGCTTGACCGTATGCCGGAACCGATACAGAAGTATCCTCAGTTCGACCGCCCTGAGCGGGTCGTCAAGTATCACCAGCCGCCCGTTATGCAGTTCGTTCTGTATCAGGCTGGACGGCAGCCAGGCGACGCCGTAGCCCTGTACCACCATGGCTTTCAGACCTTCGGCCAGGGCATTCTCGCACACAATCGTATATTGAATGTCGGGCGGTATCCTGGCGAGACACTGCTCCTTTATGATGCCGCCCAGATAGGAATCATCAGGGTAGGCCAGTAGTTTGAAGGGGACATGGTTGTCGATCGAATAGAGCGCAGTACCATTGGCATTCACCGCCGACACCGGCACCAGCTTGTCGGTACCCACCTGAATACAGATTGTGTCGTTACGTGATAGCTGAGAGATATTTTCGTCGGAAGAGTAGCTGAGCAGGAAGTCACCCATGCCCGCCATGAAGGATTCCATCACATCGTGCAGGTTACCGGCATTCAGCTTGACCAGGGTAGTGCCTACCAGCGGTTCCAGGGTCCGGATCCAGTGCGGAAAAAACGATACCGCCGGGGAATGTTGGGAAAAAAACACCAGGCTCTGGCGAGACTCTTGCCCCTGCAGTCGCTCGCGCACCCGGTAGGTATCGTGAATCATGCGTTTGGCTTCTTCAACGAACGCCAGACCGGTTACGGAGAGGGTGGTTGGATGTTTGTCCCGGTCGACCAGGGTGATGCCTAGCCAGTTTTCCAGCGAACGGATACGTCGGCTAAAGGCCGGCTGGGTGACGAAGCGGGCTTCGGCGGCCTTGGAAAAACTGCCATGTTCGCTCAATGCCACAAAATCCTTTAACCATTTCAATTCCATTAAAATCAATACCTTGCGTAGAGTTTATTCTGCGTATACCGAAAAGTAATCGTTTGCGAAGCCAAGATAGCATTGGTCGGTCAGGGAATCCTATTTCAGTATGGTCTCGTTACCGGATTGTTCTGAAAATGTTCTTAAAATGAGATAGGAGTGTTACCCATGCTTTTGGCCCGTTACCCGCGTCTTCATTTCGCCCATCTTGATACCCCCCTTGAGCCCATGCCTCAGCTGACCAAATTGCTGGATGGTCCCACCCTGTGGATCAAGCGCGACGACTGTACCGGCCTGGCCGGTGGTGGCAACAAGACCCGTAAGCTGGAATTCCTGATGGCCGATGCCCTGGAGCAGGGCGCCGATACCATTATTACCCAAGGCGCCACCCAGTCCAACCACGCTCGTCAGACGGTGGCTATCGCCACCAAGCTGGGTCTGGACTGCCATATCCTGCTGGAAGATCGCACCGGCTCCGAGGATGTTGATTACGTCTACAACGGCAACGTCATGCTGGACCAACTGTTTGGTGGCCAGCTACGCAAGTATCCGGGCGGTACCGACATGAACGCGGCGATGGAAACGCTTGCCACCGAGCTGAAAGCCGAAGGCAAGAAGCCCTATATCATTCCCGGTGGCGGTTCCAATGAAATTGGTGCCTTGGGTTACGTCAATTGTGCGCTGGAACTGCTGGGCCAGGCCAATGATCGCGGTCTGCGCATCGATCACCTGGTCCACGCCACCGGTTCGGCTGGTACTCAGGCCGGTCTGGTGACGGGCCTGTACGGTAGCAACAGCCAAATCCCGGTGCTTGGTATCGGTGTGCGGGTACCCCGTGAGCAGCAAGAAGCCAATGTGTTCCGCCTGGCCGAGCGTACCGCCGAGAAACTGGGCATTCCCGGTGCGATAAAGCGCGAAGACGTGGTTGCCAACTGTGATTACGTAGGCGAAGGCTACGGTATTCCTGCCGTAAGCACCCTGGAGGCCATCGAGCTGTTTGCCCGTCACGAGGGCATACTGCTGGATCCGGTCTACTCCGGCAAGGGTGCGGCAGGTCTTATCGATTTGATCCGCAAGGGTCATTTCAAGAAAGGGGAAAACATCGTGTTTCTGCATACCGGTGGCAGCCAGGCGCTGTTCGGTTATCGCGAAGTTTTTAACCTCCCCAAATATAACTAACACGTGCGCCCGGCTCCTCTAGGAGGGGCCGGGCCGGCAAGGGCAGGGCTGCAGGCCCTGCTCATAACCAGAGCTTCCTTTTTAACAGGTGTCATACCATGGAATATCTTAAAAGAGCGGCTGCAGAAGGCGATGTAGCACAGGAAGATGAGCGCATCCAGGCGGTGGTCAAGGAAATGCTGACCCGGATCAAGCTTGAAGGGGAGTCGGTGGTGCGCGAATATGCCAAGCAGTTCGATAGCTGGCAGGGCGACTTTGTACTCACCGAACAAAAGAAGCTGGCGCTGATCGACCAGGTGCCCCAGCGGGTGAAAGAAGACATTGATTTTGCCCACCGCCAGATCAAACGCTTTGCCGAAGCACAGCGCGACAGCCTGCAGTCCTTTGAAATTGAAACCGAAGAAGGTGTACGGCTGGGTCAGCAGATCCTGCCGGTCGAGTGTGCCGGTTGCTATGTGCCCGGCGGACGCTATGCCCATGCGGCTTCCGCTCTGATGAGCGTGGCCACCGCCAAGGCCGCCGGCGTACCTTTTATCGTGGCCTGTTCACCGCCCCGGGGTGACAGCATCAATCCGGCCGTGGCCTACGCCATGCATGTGGCGGGTGCCGATGTGATACTGGAGATGGGTGGCGTGCATGCCATCGCCACCATGGCTTATGGTCTGTTTACCAACAAACCTGCCGATATTCTGGTGGGACCGGGCAATGCCTATGTAGCCGAAGCCAAGCGCATGCTGTTCGGCGAGGTGGGCATCGATGTGTTTGCCGGTCCGACCGAATCGGCCATTATCGCCGACAAGCATGCCGATCCCATGACCATTGCCGTCGATCTGGTCTCCCAGGCCGAACACGGCCCCAACTCTCCGGTCTGGCTGTTTACCGACAGCCGCGAGCTGGGTGAAAAGGTACTCGAGATCATGCCGAAGGTGATCGCCGATATGCCCAACGCGGATGTCTGTGAAGCGGCATGGCGCGATCATGGCGTGGTGATTCTGGGCAACAGCCGCGAAGAAGTGGCCAAAATCAGCGATGAATGGGCCTGTGAACACCTGCAGATTCTGGCGGACGATCTGGAGTGGTGGAAAGCCAACCTGAACAATTATGGCTCCCTGTTTCTGGGTGAAGGCAGCACCGTTTCCCATGGTGACAAGTGCTCCGGCACCAACCACATACTGCCGACCAAGAAGGCCGCCCGTTACAGCGGCGGGCTGAATGTGCAGAAGTTCATGAAGGTACTGACCTATCAGGAGTTGAGCGAAGAAGCCAACCTGGTGTTCAGTGCGGCTGGCTCCCGTATCTCCCGTACCGAAGGCATGGAAGGTCACGCCCGGGCCTGTGACTGGCGCCTGCGCAAGTACTTCCCCGAAACCGAGTGGGATTTCCACGTTTATAACCAAGAGCGTTACTGCTGAGTCAGACAGGCAGGTGCCCGGCACCTGCCCGGAGAGATGTTATGACCAAATTCAACAAGTCGTTTACCCAGCAGGAGTCCATCCCTGAAGATGGCATAGCGCAGGCCATCGACGTGATGCGCAGCGGTCGTCTGCACAGATATAATTCTCTGGCCGGAGAGCCGACGGAAACCGAGTTGCTGGAGCAGGAGTTTGCCGCCTATCTGGGCAGTCGCTACAGCCTGGCTTGTGCCTCGGGTGGTTATGCGCTGCATATCGCCATGCGCACCGTGGGCGTGCAGTCGGGGGACAAGGTGTTGTGCAATGCCTTTACCCTGGCGCCGGTTCCCGGTGCCATCAATAATGCCGGTGCCGTTCCGATGCTGGTGGAAACCACCGACGATTACACCATAGATCTCGACGATCTGGAGCTGAAAGCGGCAGCCGACGATGTGCATTATCTGCTGCTGTCCCATATGCGCGGCCACCTTGCCGATATGGATCGGCTGATGAGTATCTGCGAGCGGCATCAGGTTACCGTTATCGAAGATTGTGCCCACACCATGGGGGCCAGCTGGAATGGCCGCAAGAGCGGTACCTTCGGCCGGGTAGCCTGCTTCAGTACCCAGACCTACAAGCATATCAACTCCGGCGAAGGCGGTTTTCTCACTACCGACGACGACGATGTGATGGCCAAGGCCATCATTTATTCCGGCTCCTACATGCTGTTTGATCGTCACCTGGCGGCTCCGCCGAAGGAAGCCTTTGCCCGTATTCGTTTCGAGACCCCCAATTACAGCGGCCGGATGGATAACCTGCGGGCGGCGATATTACGGCCCCAGCTCAAGAACCTGGATGAACAGTGCCGGCGCTGGAACCAGCTTTACAACGTGACCGCCGAAGGGCTGAGTCCAATTGAGGGCATTCGTTTACCGGTTCGCCCCGCAGCGGAGTTGTTTGTCGGCAGTTCCATCCAGTTTTCTCTGCCGGAGCAGGATCCTGCCACCATCGCCCGCTTTATCACGCGTTGCGGGGAGCAGGGGGTGCCGCTCAAATGGTTCGGCGATGCGGATCCCAAGGGCTACACCAGCCGTTTTGACAGCTGGCAATACCTGGATTCCATGCCCGACTTGCCCGAGACCCGGCGCGTACTGGCGACCATGTGCGACATGAGATTGCCACTGACGTTTGTCGAGACGGATTGTCGGCAGATCACCCGGATTATCGCGGAAGTGTTTGAAGAGGTTTGCGGCTCACCAGGGAACGGGTGATTTCCTGCACGGCTGAACAGATTCCAGTTTCATGGATGTAAAACACACCAAATACATTGAGGTAATGAATATGTTCTCTATGAAGAAATTAGCAAAGTGTCTGACCCTTTCTCTTGCCTGCGCGTCCGCCGCCCTGCCGGCGCTGGTGGATGCCAAGACCATGCGACTGGGCATGGGTGATCCCCTGGATTCGGATCAGGGCGCCTACGCCAGCCGTTTCAAGGACCTGGTGGAATATTATTCCGCCGGCGATATCAAGGTGACCCTGTATCCCAATGGTGCCATCGGCTCGGAAACCGAGATGGTGCAGAATGCACGTCTGGGCTCGCTGGATATGGCCTTGGTCGGCATCGGTAACGTGACGCCTTTCTCCAAGGAACTGGGTGTGCTGACCATGCCCTACGTGATCAAGAGTTCATCCGATGCGGTCAAGATTACTACCGGCCAGCTGGGTGACCACTGGAATCAGCTGGCGCAGAAGCAGGTCGGTGTCAACATCCTGGGCTGGACCTACTCCAACTTCCGCCATCTGACCAATTCCAAGCGTCCGGTCAAGAACATGGAAGACTTGAAGGGGCTCAAGATTCGGGTACCGCAGAACCCGATTATGCTGGCCTCCTGGGAAGCCTGGGGCGCCAACCCTATCGCCATGGCCTGGACTGAAACCTTTACCGCCCTGCAACAGCAGGTGGTTGATGGTCAGGACAACCCCTACATCGTCAACAACACCATGAAGTTCTACGAAATTCAGGATTACGTAACCGAAATTCATCATCAGTACTCGCTGCAGCCTCTGCTGATCGGCAAGCGAACCTTCGACAAGATGAGCGACGAAGAGCGCAATATCCTGACCCGTGCCGGCCTGGAAGCCCAGCAGCATGCGTTGATGTTCCAGGTTTCCGAAGCCGACAAGGCCAAGCAGAACATGATCGACAACGGCATGGAAGTCTTCACCCTGGAAGATGAAGATAAATGGATTGAGATGGCGAAAGAAAAGGTCTGGCCTCAGTTCTATGACTCCATCGGTGGTAAAGAAAGTTTCGAGTCCGTGCTGGAGCAGTTGAAGTAACCCTGATTTCGAATGCTGTTAACCGGTTTTGACGAAGTGGGTTGAAAATTGAATAGGGGGACGGAGTCTTCACTCCGTTCTCTTTATCGGAGCGTTACCATGTTTAAACTGATCAGACAACTGGACAAGCTGGAAAACTATGTATGCCAGCTATTGCTGTGTTTGTTTGTCGTCTTGCTGTTTGTGCAAGTCATTTTGAGGGTGTTCTTTAACTACGGCATACCCTGGAGCGAGGAGCTGTCCAGATTTTCCTTTGTCTGGTTTGTTTTTCTTGGTGCATCCTACGCGGCGAGGCTGTCGGCCCACAACCGGGTGACCTTTCATCTGAGAATGATGCCGGAAAAAATGAGGAACGGGGTTGAGTTGCTGGGCGATATTTTCTGGATTGCCTTCAATACCCTGATGACACTCAAGAGTATCGAAGTCATTGACTCCATGATGGAGTTTACCTATTTCTCTCCTGCCCTCGACTGGTCGATGGCTTACCTGTACATGATTTTCCCGATCTCATTCACCCTGACCAGCTTGCGTATTATCCAGGTGAATTACCTGAAGTTGGTCTGCGGGGTCAAGTTTGGAGATGTGGATGAACCCAACCTGGAAGAGGAGGTGATGAAAATGCCTGCTTCTTCAGAGAGCAAGCCGCATGGTAATCATCCTCGGGCTTGATACATGGATTTTTAGGGGTAAGAGGATCAGATAATGACAGCTCCCTTTATTTTGTTTGGTATGTTTTTCTTTTTGCTGGTCATCGGTGCTCCCATCGTGGTGGCCTTGGGGGCGTCGGCGCTGACCGTCTATCTGGCGGCCGGTGATGACTTTGTGTCTCTGGTACAGACCGCATGGAATGCGGTGGACTCCTTTCCCATTATGGCACTGCCCGCTTTTATTCTGTCCGGCGCCCTGATGCAGAGCGCGGGCATTTCACGCCGGCTGGTGCATATTGCCGAAGTAATGGCCGGGCCCATGGCCGGTGGTCTGGGTTTTTCCGCCATTCTGGCCAGCATGTTTTTTGGCGCTATTTCCGGCTCGGGCCCGGCGACCACGGCGGCGGTGGGCATGCTGATGATCCCCGCCATGGTCGATCGTGGTTACGGGCGCAGCTATTCGGCAGCGCTGACTGCGTCATCCGGTGGTCTTGGTGTGGTGATACCGCCCAGTATTCCCATGGTGATTTATGGAGTCACCGCCAGTGAGTCCATTACCAAGCTGTTCATGGCCGGTATTCTGCCGGGGATCATGCTGGCCGGTGGCCTGATGATTGCCAACTATGTGATCAGCAAGAAAAAGGGTTATGTTTCCGGCAATGTTCATCCGCCGGGTGCCCTGCGCAAGGCCTGTAAGGACGGTATTTGGGCGATACTGGCACCGGTAGTCATTCTGGGCGGCATCTATTCGGGACTTTTCACTCCCACCGAAGCCGCCGTGGTGTCGGTATTCTATACCCTCTTCATCGGTGTTTTCGTTCATAAGGAACTGAGACTGGATGGCTTCAGGGAGTCTCTGAACTCCACCACCTGGTTGACCGGACGGGTGCTGATCATCATGTTCACCGCCACCGCCTTTGGCCGGATCCTGGTAGAGAACGATATTCCGGGGATGATTGCCCAGTCGATGCTGGAAATGACCGGCAGTCTGGCGCTGATCTGGATCATAGTGATCGTCTTTCTGATCTTCGTTGGCATGTTTCTGGAAACCCTGGCCACCATCATGATAGTGACGCCGGTGCTGCTGCCGGTGATGGTCAGCCTGGGCGTGGATCCGATCCACTTCGGTATCGTGCTGGTGTGTTGCTGTGAAATCGGCTTTTCCACCCCGCCGCTGGGAGAAAACATGTTTATCGGCTCGAGTATAGCCAAGGTGTCCATCGAGGAAATTTCGGCCAAGGCGATTCCCTTTGTGCTGGTGGAGATCTTCGTGGTGATGTTGCTGGCCTTCTTCCCCGAGTTGGTGCTCTGGCTACCCGAGCTCTTCGGATATTAATGCTGCCGCTACCGCAGGTGGCAGCGTCATCATTTTTTGAACTGGATGGATCTAAATGAGTGAACAGACTGTTGGTGTGATAGGCGGCATGGGGCCGGAGGCGACGGTGGATTTGATGCGCCGGGTGATTGCCGCCACCCCGGCCCGGGATGATATCGACCATATCCATATGCTGGTCGACAATAATCCCAAGGTGCCGTCCCGGATCAAGGCGTTGATAGAAGGGACGGGCGAAAGCCCGGCCCCCTTCATGGCCAACATGGCTCAGGGACTGGAGCGGGCCGGAGTGGATTTTCTGGTGATCCCGTGCAATACCGCCCACATGTATTACCCGGAGGTGGTCGCCGCGGTCTCCATTCCGGTGGTGAATATCCTCGATGTGACGGTACAGCATGTAAAACGTTGCCAGCCTGATATCCGGCGGGTCGGGATGCTGGCATCTACTGCGGTTGAAAATATCCGTTTGTATCATGACAAGTTTGATGCCGAAGATATTGAAACCCTGTTTCCGGCCGCTGCACATCAGGAAAAGGTGATGGCATTAATCAAAGGAGTCAAATCCAATGATTATGATGCGGATACGCTGGCCAGATATAATGAAGCCGCAGCCTGGCTCAAGTCACAGGGTGCCGAGTGTCTTGTTCTTGCCTGTACTGAGCTGTCGGTGATTGCCGATAAACTGACCATAGATCTGCCGGTTTATGATGCCTCTCAACTGCTGGCAGAGCATATCGTTTACAGGGTAAAAGGGACGATAAAAGAGTCAGATTGATTCAATCGACAATGACGTTGGCAATTTTTAATATTTTTAGGTGATATGAATGGCATTTCCTTTTTCAATGAAATTGGAAATGCCGTTTTTTGTGCGCTAATCAGGAAAGATAAAAGAAAAGGAGTTCGGCGATGAGTACCATGACGGCGGCGGTAAAAGTGAATGATGCCAACTGGTGGAAAAGGCTGCAGGTCTGGCAGAAAGTATTGATTGGTCTGGTTCTGGGAGCAGCAACCGGCTTCCTGTTGGGGGAAGATGCTGCCGTCTTGCATCCCATCGGAAAAGCCTTTATCGCCGCCATCAAGATGCTGGTGGTTCCCCTGATTTTTATCTCTCTGGTCTGTGGGGTGACCGCCATCAAGGACGTGACTCGTATGGGACGGATAGGAATAAAAACCTTCGTTACCTATATAGTCACCACAGCCATCGCCATTCCTATCGGTCTGGCTCTGGCGGTCTGGCTTGAGCCCGGTGTTGGTATGGATCTGGGGAATGCGACTGCTATTGATGTGAAATCGGCACCAAGTATTGTCGATACCTTGCTGGGTATTATCCCTACCAATCCCTTTGCCTCCTTTGCCAGCGGTGATGTGCTGCAGATCATCCTGTTTGCTATCTTTCTCGGCATTGCCATCAACCTGGTTGGCGAAAAAGCGGACCCGGTGAGAAAGGTGTTCGATGCCTTCGCCGACGTGATGTACAAGCTGACTGATCTGGTGATTGCCTTCGCCCCCTACGGTGTCTTTGCTCTGATCGCCACCACCACGGGTCAATATGGTCTGGAAGTGCTACTGCCTCTGGGGAAGGTCATCGCCGGTGTTTATCTCGGTTGTACCATTCATGCATTGGTCACCCTGGGTGGTGGCCTGGCCTTATTGACAGGTTTGAACCCGATCCGATTTTTCAGGGGGATCTTCGAGGCTCAGCTGGTCGCCTTCAGTACTACCACCGCTGCCGGTACTCTGCCTGTAACCATGTCCTGTGCGCGAGATAATCTGGGAGTCTCCAAGGATGTTGCCAGCTTCGTTTTGCCCGTAGGTACCACCATCAATCTGGATGGTACTGCACTCTATCAGGCGTTGACCGCGGTGTTCATCGCCCAGGCCTACGGTATTGATCTGGGGATGGCGGAATACGGCATGATACTGCTGACCGCTATTCTGGCTTCCATAGGAACCGCATCGGTACCCGGCGGTGGCCTGATCGTCCTTTCTCTGGTGTTGAGTTCGGTCGGACTGCCACTGGAAGGAATTGCTCTGGTTGCCGGTATCGACCGGATCCTGGACATGGCACGAACCACGATTAACGTGACGGGTGATGCGGCCGTATCTGTATTGATCGCCCATAGCGAAGGTGAGCTGGACAAGGACATCTACTACAAGAAAGCCGGGTGATCTTAGGGTTAACCTTTATCGGTTAAATATCGTTCGAGTTAAATGTGTTTAGCTGAACCCGCAGGACAGCGCTTGTGGTGTCTTTTTACTACGTTATCAACGTATTTAGTCGAGTGACTACGTAGCATGGCATAAGCGCTGCCTTGTATAAAATTATGTGAAAGGCCGGCAGACCCTAATACAAATAAAGCGGCCACTTTGTCTCATTGTTCTGTTTCCAACATAAAGCGGCTTGCTAGGCTGAGGATGGCCTGTATCGATGCGGTAACTATATTTGGATGTTGGCCCGCACCAAAATGTGAGCCAGGTACTTCTTGCCATCTGCCTTCTACTATCGCTAAGGCTTGAGCATCCGCACCGCTTCCCATGCTGCGCTCCTCGTAACTGTCGATACGCAACGGGAGATCTAATGCGTCAACGACGGCGGCTATGGGTCCGTTACCTATGCCTTGTACCGATCTACAAGAGCCGTCTGGTAGTGCCATGTTGAGCTCTATTTTCTGCCCATCATCAAGATCCCACAGCCGATGGCTGATATAGGTCAGAGTACCGCCAGTTTGTGCTGGAGCCAGATAGGTGTGTTCAAACAACTGCCAGATAACATCACTGCCAAGCTCCGTTTCTCTGGCGTCGGCATACTTCTGGACGACAGCGCTGAATTCGATTTGCATGCGCCTTGGCATCTTCACGCCATGGTCGCGCTGTAGTATGAAAGCAATTCCTCCTTTACCCGATTGGCTGTTCACTCGCACTATGCTGTCGTAAGTGCGTCCTAAATCCTGTGGATCTATCGGCAGATAGGGTACTTCCCAGCAGTCATCAGGCTGCCGGGCAGCCAGTCCTTTGGCGATAGCATCTTGATGTGAACCGGAGAAAGCAGTGAATACCAGATCCCCTGCATACGGATGACGTGGATGTATGGGCAAGGTTGTACATTGTTCTGCGATCCGTGCCACCTCAGCGATGTCAGAAAAATCCAAGCCGGGATTTATGCCCTGGGTATAAAGATTAAGTGCCAAGGTGACCAGGTCCAGGTTGCCGCTCCGTTCGCCATTACCAAATAAGCAGCCTTCGACTCGCTGCGCTCCGGCGAGAATTGCTTGTTCGGCACAGGCGACGCCGGTTCCGCGATCATTGTGTGGATGTACGGAGAGCACCACATGCTCGCGTCGTTCGAGATGTCGACTCATCCACTCGACTTGATCGGCGAAAACATTGGGTGTGGCCACTTCTACCGTGGTCGGTAAATTGATGATAATCGGCCGGTCAGTGCGAGCGTCCCAACTACGAATAGCCGTGTTGCAGATACGCAATGAAACATCGAGTTCAGCCATGTTAAATGTCTCTGGTGAATACTGTAACACCCACTCGGTTTCTGGATGTTGTGCCACCTTTTCGCGCAGCAATCCAACGTGATGAGCGACCAATAGCTCGATTTCTGTCACGGAAAGTCCGAACACTCCCCGCCGCCATACCGGCGCTATTGCATTGTACAGATGGATGATAACGCGCTTCGCACCCGCCACGCTGCGAACCGTTTCATCGATCAGATCTTCACGTAGTTGCGTCATCACCATAGGCGTCACATCAGCCGGAATGCGTTGTTCATCGATTAACTGGCGCACTACATCAAAATCGATGCGGGATGCAGCGGGAAAGCCGACCTCTATTTCTTTAAAGCCCAAGCGCACCAATTCATCGAATAAATGCAGTTTTCGCTCGCGATTCATGGGTTCAAACAATGCTTGGTTACCATCGCGCAGATCAGTAGAAAGCCAAACAGGCGACTGGGTAATGGTATTGGAGGGCCAGCAACGGTTTGGTAAATTAATAGACGGGAAAGGGCGGTATTTTTTTTCTGGATGTTTAAGCATGACTTGTACCTTTAACGATAAAGGGAGTGACATCATGATTTCCCCACCCTGCGAAACAGGGTATTCAAAGCCGAGGGTCTGAGGGAAATCAATACACGCGGATATGGATTCGCGATGGCAGCCCCCGGCGACGGTCGAGGACTGGTAGTAGTAAACTGCAGCAATAGATATGCATTAATTTTTCCGACATAAGGCTACACCTGCGAGTTTAAGGGATTATCTTTAGCGTTTCTTTCGCTAAATGGTCTGCCGTTATCGCGAAATGGTCATTCTGGTGATAGGCTTCAGCGCGTGAAATTTACCTTTAGTGGATGCATCTATGGTCGACTTTACTCGCCAGCACTATGACTCTTTTACAATGCCAGTTAGCGGTGTGGCAGTTGACTACCCGAGTGGTCATATAGTCGAGCCCCATAGCCACCCGTGCGTGCAACTTATTTATGCCATTGAAGGTGTACTGGTGATCGAAAGCCCGACTGGTCGCTGGGTTACCCCACCCAGTCGGGGCGTTTGGTTACAGGCCGGCGTTGAGCACTCGCTACGCATGCGCGGCGCGGCACGGGTACGTAGCTTGTTTGTGCACTCGGATATAATTGACGGTATGCCGCAAGGTAACTGCGTGATTGATGTTTCGCCGCTGTTGCGCGAACTTATCTTGGCCGCCACCGAAATAGAAGCCCCCTACGAAAGTGACAGCCGCGACGGGCGAGTGATGCGCTTGTTATTAGACGAACTCTGTGTCTTGCCGACCTTACCCTTATATCTGCCCTGGCCCGATGACGATCGCATTGCCCATGTCTGTCGCAGTTTGACCGAACAGCCCCAGCTCAGCAGCACTGCACAGCACTGGGCTCAGCAACTGGCCATGAGCCCCAAGACGTTTCACCGCCGATTTAAACACTGCACCGGTGTGACATTTGGGCGCTGGCGCCAACAAGCTAGACTGCTACTTTCTTTAGAGTTTTTAGCTCAGGGCATGCCAATAATGGAAGTTGCTCTACAACACGGTTACGACAGTCAAAGCGCATTTTCAGCCGCTTTCAAGCGCCAATTTGGGGTCGCGCCCTCTGCATTTTACCAAGCTTTGGCCCCTATTAGCTGAGCGTAAAACGTGGTGGAAGCTCAAGATCTCCATTAACTCGAAACACAACAAACCGACTGCACTGCATGTTCTGGAACGAAATTTTTCGGCGGAGAAACCGGATCAGGCTTATGTGGGGGACATCACCTATATCCCGATACGGGAGGGGTGGCTCTACCTGGCTGTCTTTATCGGGCACCGTGGTGGACTGGTCGATGGATAGCCGAACACGGGTCTCGCTGGTGAATGACGTCCTTAATATAGCGATCTGGAAAGGTCGGCCAGGAGCAGGGCCGTTGGTGTATGTGATCAAGGCAGCAGTATGCTCTTGATAGCGACCAGAAGTTGCTAAAGCAGCATGGCTTTAGGTGCAACTTGAGTCGTAAGGGAAATTGTTGTGATAAGGCTCCATTCGAAATCCTTTTCCATATGTTGAAGACCGAGCCGATCTATCACGAGGTCTTCAGGACGCAAGAAGAAGCGAAACGGACCATTTTCGAATATATGAAGTGTTTTATAACCGGGTGCGGCTGCATTCCAGCAACGACTATATGAGTCCGATGAACTATGAATCAGAGCAACGAGCAGCCGTTTGAAAATGTGTCCGAAAGCTGTTGCCAGAGCAGCAGCCCTTGCAGGCCAAACAGAACAGATGGTGAGGGAGGGGATACTATCTTGCGATAGCGGAGAGCATGCCACAGCTCTGGGCTTGGATACTAATGATGGTGACATGATAATCTATCATGCTGCTAACTGCAGGTAATGTCACCGTAACTACAGGTATTACTACAGGTCAAACCGCAGGCAACAAAAAAGGGTTAGCGGCTGTTAACCTGCTAACCCTTGCTGTATATGGTGGCCCCTCCCAGACTTGAACTGGGGACCTAACGATTATGAGTCGTGTGCTCTAACCAACTGAGCTAAGGGGCCGAAAGTGGAGCTGATTATAGGGAAAGCCGTCCTGGCTGTCTAGTCGGGGCGGCTCATATCAGTTTGATTTTTAAACGGTTGGTACTGAAACCAGAAAAGAGAAAGGGCGCCGAGGCGCCCTTTTATCGTTTTTGACTGCCGTAATCTGCCCGTTACTCGTCGAGGAAGCTGCGCAGTACTTCGGAGCGGCTGGGATGGCGCAGTTTGCGCAATGCCTTGGCTTCAATCTGGCGGATACGTTCGCGGGTAACGTCGAACTGTTTGCCCACTTCTTCCAGAGTGTGATCGGTGTTCATGTCGATACCGAAGCGCATACGCAGTACCTTGGCTTCCCGTGCGGTCAGGCCAGAGAGTACGTCCTTGGTGGCATTACGCAGGCTTTCGCTGGTAGCGGAGTCGGCTGGCAAGGACAGGGTGGTGTCTTCGATAAAGTCGCCCAGATGGGAGTCTTCGTCATCGCCGATGGGCGTTTCCATCGAGATCGGCTCTTTGGCGATTTTCAGTACCTTGCGGATCTTGTCTTCCGGCATGGCCATGCGGTGAGCCAGCTCTTCCGGCGTCGGTTCGCGACCCATTTCCTGCAGCATCTGGCGGGAAATACGGTTGAGTTTGTTGATGGTCTCGATCATGTGCACCGGGATACGGATGGTACGGGCCTGATCCGCGATGGAGCGGGTAATGGCCTGACGGATCCACCAGGTAGCGTAGGTCGAGAACTTGTAGCCGCGACGGTATTCAAACTTGTCCACTGCCTTCATCAGACCGATGTTGCCTTCCTGAATCAGATCCAGGAACTGCAGGCCACGGTTGGTGTACTTCTTGGCGATGGAGATAACCAGACGCAGGTTGGCTTCAACCATTTCTTTCTTGGCGCGACGAGCCTTGGCCTCGCCAATGCTCATGCGACGGTTGATGTCCTTGATCTGCGAGATGGTCAGGCCGGTTTCTTCTTCTACCAGCTTGAGCTTGCCGATGGAACGCAGCACGTCTTCGGCCACATCTTCCATCTTCACCGACCAGGTTTTACCGGCAGCCAGCTGCTTGTTAAACCATTCCTGTTCGCTTTCGTGCTGAGCAAAGGCCTGCACGAAGGTTTTCTTCGGCATTTTGCATTGCTCTACACACAGCTTCAGGATGAGGCGTTCCTGGATGCGAACGCGCTCCATGGTGTTACGCATGGCATTGACCAGGCGATCGAACTGCTTGGGCACCAGCCGGAACTCGCGGAAGATGTAGGCGAGTTCGGCAATCTGCTCGGCGGCCTCGGTAGAGGTTCGGCCTTTGGCTTCGATGGTGGCGCGCATGAGTTCGTATTGTTCGCGCAAGGCGCCGAATTTTTCGCGTGCCAGCTCCGGATCGGGGCCGGTGTCGACTTCCTCTTCTTCTTCGTCGTCTTTATCTTTTTCTTCGTCGTCGTCTTCGTCTTCCAGTTCCTTCTCACTCAGCTCGGAGCCGATGTGAGTGGCGGTGGGGGCGACGGTGTCGACTGCGTCCGGGTCGAGAAAGCCGGAGATGATGTCACTTAGTTTGATGTCACCGGCTTCGAAGCGGTCAAACTGATCGAGCAAAGAGGTGATGGTCTCGGGGTATTCGGACACCGAGCTCTGCACCTGGTTGATGCCTTCCTCAATCCGTTTGGCGATGTCTATTTCGCCTTCGCGAGTCAGAAGTTCAACGGTACCCATTTCGCGCATGTACATGCGCACCGGATCTGTGGTGCGGCCAATTTCCGATTCTACAGAAGCCAGCGCCTGGGCGGCGGCCTCGGCGGCGTCTTCGTCGGCGGTGGTTTCAGACATCATCAGATCATCGGCATCGGGGGCGCTTTCCACCACCTGAATGCCCATGTCATTGATCATCTGAATGATATCTTCGATTTGGTCGGAATCGACGATATCCTGAGGAAGATGATCGTTTACCTCGGCATAGGTCAGGTAACCCTGTTCTTTACCTTTGGCAACGAGAAGTTTAAGCTGAGACTGCGGGGTTTGCTCCATAGAACTCGTCCGGTTAGATGTTGCAAGAGGGTGTAGGCATTAGGCACTCTTTTATGGCGCGCAAGTAGCCGATTATAACAAAATTTGACCAGCCTCGCTATGCTGGTCTGAGCTTGCCAACACGCCTCGCCTTCATAAACGGTGAGAGTGCTGCAGCGTTCAATGGTTCATCATTATTACCCGTTTGCCGGGCCTGTTTTACGATATTGGGGCGCGACGCCCACTTTTCAATGTTCAGCCGCTGCTACCCTTGCTTTCGCTGAGCAGCAACAGTAATTCCTGTTTTTCTGCCGAAGTCAGCCCGTGCTGACTGCTTTTTCGTTGCAGAGATTCGATACGGCTGGCCAGGTACTCGTTGATCAACACCACGAAGATATCCTGCAGTTCCTGCTCGATATGATCGCCTGCGAACAGGCCTTCGGCCATTGCCAGTCGAGCCAGCGCCGGTTCGGACTCATGGTCGCGCCAGTGTTCGAGCAACTGGGCCGTCGTCATGTCCGGTCGGTGTTGTACCTGACTCAGCAGCGTTTGCAGCAGCCCCATGCCGGGTAACGGCAATTCGGCCAGTTCGGGCATGCCCGGTAGCCTGGCAGCGGCAGCCGGATATTGTAGCACAAGGGCAATGGCCCGGCGAATAGGGGTCAGCTTTATCTTTTTGCTGCCCTGTCTGGCCGGAGCCGGCGGCTCGGGGCTGTTCTGCTGCAAACGTCCGAACAACTCCCGTACCCGGCGCTCGTTTTCACCCCAGTTCAGCTGGCGTGAAAGCCGGGTGATCAGGCCTTCGCGAGTAAAGCCTTCCGGCACTCGAATAATGGCTTCCGCCGCCTTGTTGGCCAGCTCGTGCTGACCGGCGTCACCGCTCATGGTGTCTTGGGCCAGACGCTCGAACAGAAAGTCGCCAAAGTCCTGGGCCTGGCTCAGCTGCTGCTCAAAGGCCGGCGCGCCCAGTTTGCGCACCAGGGTGTCGGGGTCTTCACCGTCGGGCAAAAATACGAATTTCAGGCTACGGCCATCCTGCATCAGTGGCAGGGCATTTTCGAGCGCGCGCCAGGCGGCCTCGCGTCCGGCTCTGTCGCCATCGTAGCAGCAGATCACCTCGCGGGTGGTGCGGAACAGCAGTTGCAGATGGTCGGGCGTGGTGGAGGTGCCCAGGCTGGCAACCGCATAGTCGATGCCAAACTGGGCCAGCGCCACTACATCCATATAACCTTCCACCACCAGAATTCGCTCCGGGTGACGATGGCTCTGGCGAACTTCATAGAGGCCATAAAGCTCCCGCCCCTTGTGAAACACCGGTGTTTCCGGTGAGTTCAGGTATTTTGGGGTGCCGTCACCCAGTACCCGACCGCCGAAGCCGATGACCCGGCCGCGTCTGTCGTGAATGGGAAACATGATGCGATCGCGGAAACGGTCGTAGACGCGGCCATTATCGCTTTGCAGCAGCATGCCCCCTTCAATCAGCTGGCGTTCGGCCTCCGGATTGTGGGCAAACTGGCGTTTGACGCCGTCCCACTGATCCGGCACATAGCCGATACCGAAGTGCTTGACCACCTCACCACTCAGGCCGCGGCCCTTGAGATACTGGATGGCGTCTTGCGATTGGCGCAGTTGGACCTGATAGAAGCGGCTGATATCGCTGAGCTGACCGTAGAGATCCTGACGTACCGCCTTTGCCGCCGCCTGTTGGGCAGGAGACAGGGAAGAGCCGCCGTTTTCCCGTGGCACCGTGACGCCGTGCATGCCGGCGAGTTCGTCGATGGCATCGAGAAATTCCAGTCCGTCATATTCCATCAAAAAGCCCAGCACGGTGCCGTGGGCGCCACAGCCGAAGCAATGATAGAACTGTTTATCGGAACTGACGGTAAAGGAGGGGGATTTTTCGTTGTGAAAGGGGCAGCAGGCCTGATAGTTCTTGCCGGCTTTCTTCAGCTTTACCCGCTGATCGATAAGATCGACGATGTCGGTGCGGGCCAACAGATCGTCAATAAAAGATTGGGGGATTCTGCCTGTCATCATTCACCGGAAAGCGAAAAAAACAAAGCCGTGCTTCATAAAGAGGCACGGCCCGTCGGCAGGGAGCAGCTTGAGCGCTTAAGCCAGTTTGGCTTTGATGCTGGCGCTGACCTTACCCATATCTGCACGTCCCTGGATCTGCGGTTTGAGCTCCGCCATCACTTTGCCCATATCCTGCATGCCGGTGGCACCGGTATCGGCGATGGCTTGCGTCAGCAAGGCATCCAGTTCGTCTGCGGTCAGAGGTTGCGGCAGGAATTCCTGCAGCACCACGATTTCCTGGCGTTCACCATCGGCCAGCTCCTGACGTCCGGCCTGCTCAAACTGAGTGGCGGCATCTTTACGCTGTTTCACCATTTTGGTGACGATGGTGATGATGGCGTCATCATTCAGGCTCTCGCGGCTGTCTATCTCTTTTTGTTTGATCTCTGCCAGCAGCATACGCAAGGTGCCGAGGCGCGCCTTGTTTCTGGCACGCATGGCAATCTTTTGTTGCTCTGACAGCTGGTCTTTTAAAGACATGAGATCAATGACAACTTAGTACAGACGAGTACGACGTGCGTTTTCACGAGCCAGTTTCTTGGCATGACGCTTAACAGCAGCAGCCTTGGCGCGCTTGCGTTCGGTAGTCGGCTTCTCGTAGTGCTCGCGACGACGCACTTCAGACAGAATACCGGCCTTTTCGCAGGAACGCTTGAAACGACGCAGGGCTACGTCGAAGGGCTCGTTTTCACGTACTTTAATTACTGGCATGTGCCTCTCACCTCGGTTAACTGGTCTGTCACCGACCAGTTTGACTAATAAAAATGGTGCGAAATTCTACTCTGAACCGGAACCGAAAGTAAAGTCCGGCAGCCCTTCGCTGGTTAAAAAATCACGGGGAGGGTAACATAGGCCCCTCTTTTCCGACAGCCTTGAATGATTAGACCGACATGCGTGTATTAGGTATAGAAACCTCCTGTGATGAAACCGGCATCGCCATCTATGACGACCAACTCGGTATCATGGCTCACCAGTTATACAGCCAGGTGGCGCTGCATGCGGACTATGGTGGCGTGGTCCCTGAGCTGGCCAGCCGCGATCATATTCGTAAAACCATTCCTTTGATTGAAGCTGCCCTGGCCGATGCCGGCTGTACCAAAGATAATATTGACGGAGTAGCCTTTACGGCGGGGCCGGGCCTGATGGGCGCCCTGTTGGTGGGCGCCACCATAGGCCGCAGCCTGGCCTTTGCCTGGAACAAGCCGGCGGTGGCGGTGCATCATATGGAAGGTCATCTGCTGGCCCCCATGCTGGAAGAGCGGGTGCCGGCCTTTCCCTTTGTCGCCCTGCTGGTGTCCGGTGGGCACACCCTGCTGGTGCGGGTGGACGGTATCGGTCGCTATGAAATTCTGGGCGAGTCGGTGGACGATGCGGCCGGTGAAGCCTTCGATAAAACCGCCAAGCTGATGGGGCTGGATTATCCCGGCGGTCCGCGGCTGGCCAGGCTCGCCGAGCAGGGGCAGCCCAACCGCTTCAAGTTTCCGCGTCCCATGACCGACCGGCCCGGGCTGGATTTCAGCTTTTCCGGTCTCAAGACCGCCACCGCCACCACCATCGCCGCCGAAGGCAACGACGACCAGACCCGGGCCGACATCGCCCATGCCTTTCAGCAGGCGGTAGTGGATACCCTGGCCATCAAGTGCAAGCGCGCCTTGCAGCAGACCGGGCTCAATCGTCTGGTGGTGGCCGGCGGCGTCAGTGCTAATGTGTCGTTGCGCCAGCAGTTGGAAACGCTGATGATCGGGCTGAACGGCGAGGTGTTTTATCCGCGTAACGAATACTGTACCGACAACGGCGCCATGATTGCCTTCGCCGGCCTGCAACGACTGAAAGCCGGCGAGATGGAACCGCTGGCGGTACGAGCCCGGCCGCGCTGGCCGCTGGACGAGCTGGAAGCGGTGAACTGAACTGATGGTGAGGCGTGAGGAGGAGCCGTGTCACTCCTCACGATTGCGCTTGAACTTGTCCAGAATCGGTGTTTCCTGGTGATGATAGAGTCGGCTGATATTACGGTGATGGCGCAGGATTATCAGGCAGGAGAGCAGGGCGACCGCCAGGGTATATTCCGGTTTGATGAAATAGACATAGAGTGGCGCCACCAGGGCGGTAATGAGTGACGCCAGCGAGGAATAGCCAAACAGTCCCAGACTGACCAGCCAGGTAATCAGCATCAGGCCGGTCATGTCCATGCCCAGCGGCAGCAGGGTGCCGAGGGCGGTGGCCACCGCCTTGCCGCCGCGAAAGTGAAAAAACAGCGGGAACATGTGCCCCAGGCAGGCGGCCATGCCAATCAGCGCCAGATACAAGGGGCCTATATCCAGAAACCAGCCCATATACACCGGCAAGGTGCCTTTGAGAATATCGAGCAGCAGCACCCAGACAGCGGCGCTGCGGTTGCCGGTGCGCAACACATTGGTGGCTCCCGGATTACCCGAGCCATGCAGGCGTGGGTCCGGCAGGCGATAAAGACGAGAGATCAACACGGCGCTGGAGATGGAGCCCCCCAGGTAGGCGAGCATGATCATAAACAGGGTGAGTGCCGTCATTCTCGGTTTATACCTCGGGGTCAATCCGTTACTATTGCGCGCCTAAACCGAGCTACTGGTTAGCTGAGCTGGCAGGGCCAGCGGGCCCGGTCGCCGAAGATAGCCACAGCTTAACAGAAGATAGAGATGATGGATAAAGTGTTTGTGCAAGGCCTAGAGGTGCTAACCACCATAGGCGCCTATGACTGGGAAAAGGATATACGGCAGAAGCTCCGCTTCGATTTGGAGATGGGATATGACACTCGTCCTGCGGCGCTGGGCGATGATCTCGACAAGGCGTTGGACTACGCAGCCCTGTCCAAGAAAGTCACCCATCATGCCGAACAAAATCATGTAGAGCTGGTCGAAACCATGGCCGAGCAGATAGCGCTGTTGATCCTGAGGGAATTTCCGGTTCACTCGGTAAAAGTTCGGCTGACCAAGCCGGGCGCGGTGGCGAATGCCGCCGGGGTTGGAGTGGAAATAGAACGTTTTGCCCACGGCAGCGGCATTAGTTGATACGTCATTAAAGCGTTATTGAATATTGCTAGCCTGCGGACGTAATCGATTAAAGGAATAGTAATATGGAAGCGCACGTCATTCTGCTCGCCCTGATTCAGGGTTTTACCGAATTTCTTCCTATTTCAAGCTCGGCGCACCTTATCCTGCCCTCTGTGTTGCTGGGCTGGCGGGATCAGGGCATGGCCTTCGACGTGGCGGTGCATCTGGGCAGTCTGCTGGCAGTGCTGCACTACTTCCGCAAAGAAGTCGTCACCCTGACCCTGGCCTGGTCCCGCTCTTTACGCGGTAAAGGACATAATGCCGAATCGCGGTTGGCCTGGAGCATAGTGCTGGCGACGATTCCTGCCTGTGTGGTCGGGGCGCTGTTTGGCGGTATCATTGCCGACTATCTGCGTTCCGGCTGGGTGATAGCGACGGCCACAGTGGTGTTTGGTTTGTTGTTGTGGGGCGCGGACAAGCTGGCGCGGCTGCACAAAAACGAATATCAGACCGGCTGGCGTGGCGCCTTGCTGTTGGGATGCGCCCAGGCGCTGGCCCTGATCCCGGGCACCTCTCGCAGCGGCATCACTCTGACCGCGGGTCTGATGTTGGGCATGACCCGGGAGGCCGCCGCCCGTTTCTCTTTTCTGATGTCGATTCCCATCATCTTTCTGGCCGGCAGCCACCAGGCGACCGGCTTAATCGGCTCCAGCCTGGCTATGCCCTGGCCGGCCATCGGCCTGGGTGTGGTGGTGTCTTTTTCCAGCGCCCTGGCCTGCATTCATCTTTTTCTGGCTCTGCTGAATCGCATCGGTGTCATGCCCTTCGTGCTGTATCGGCTGGGGCTGGGCGCTGTGCTGTTCTGGGTCATGGCCAGGCAGCTTTAAGCCAACCACTGCTTGAGTTGCTGCAGGCGAGCGGCGGCAATGGCCTCGCCGATGGCCGGCCCCCTGAGACCTTGGGCAACAAAGGGGGCGGCGGCAATGGTTCTTAACTCGCACAGCCATTGCCACAGCCGTTCTCGCTGGGGATAAGGGCGTTGCTCGAAGCCGGCTCTGCCCTGCAAGTCCGCCTGGGCACACAAGAGTAACTGGGCGAAACGCTCGGGCTTTCGCCAGGCATCGGTATGTTGAAACAGCGCCAGTACCGCCTCGGCCTGCTCCGGCGACGGATCGACCAGTCGATGCAGGCAGATATGCCAGCGGCTCATGAGTATGGCCAGCTCCCTGTGTTCGGTGGGCACTTTGAAGCGTTCGCACAGCGCCGTGATCGGCACTATTCCCAGTTCACCGTGATCATGATGGCTGGGCCACCTGTCCGAGGGGGTCAACGCCTTGCCGAAGTCATGGCAGAGGGCGGCAAAGCGGCAGGAAACCCCGGCCCCCAGCTGGGCGGCGCGTTTGAGCACCATCATGGTATGCAGGCCGGTATCGATTTCCGGATGCCACTCTTTAGGGCCGGGCACACCGAACAGGGCATCTACTTCCGGAAACAGTACCCTGAGCGCCCCGCATCGACGCAATACCTCGAAAAATACCTGGGGATGCTCACAGGCCAGGGCTTTTTCCGTTTCTTTCCAGACCCGCTCCGGCGTCAGGGCACTCAGCTCGCCGCTGGCGGCCATCTGTTGCATCAGGACCCGGGTATCATCGGCCACGGTAAAACCCTGGGCGTGAAAACGGGCGGCAAAGCGGGCTACCCGCAGTACCCTCAGCGGATCTTCACCGAAGGCGTCGGACACATGGCGCAGTACTCTGGCCTCGATATCGGCCTGGCCGCCGTAAGGATCATGCAGCCTACCCTGCTGGTCCCGGGCGATGGCATTTATGGTCAGATCCCGGCGCATCAGGTCTTCTTCCAGCGTCACGTCAGGGCCGAATTCGCAGATAAAACCGGTATAGCCTTTGCCCGATTTACGCTCGGTGCGGGCTAGAGCATATTCTTCTTTGCTTTGCGGATGCAGAAAAACCGGAAAGTCTTTACCGACCTGCTGGTAGCCGAGTTTGATCAACTGCTCGGGAGTGGCGCCCACCACCATGTAGTCACACTCCTCGACCTTCAGGCCCAGTAGTTCGTCTCTTACCGCGCCTCCCACCAGATAGACTTTCACGAATTCAGGTCCTCGCTCGAAAAAAGCCATTATAACGGCTGAATATGAAAAAAGACGCCGCAGCGTCTTTTCTTATTGCAACTTCAATTTTGCGGTTGGCCGCTCTCGTTTAGCCTTCCCCCAATGACAGCAGGGTAGCGTTGCCGCCGATGGCAGTAGTGTTGTTGGTGATGGTCTTCTCGGTGATGAAGCGGGTCAGGTAGTGAGGCCCACCGGCCTTGGGGCCGGTGCCGGAAAGGCCCTGACCACCGAAGGGTTGTACACCCACCATGGCGCCGATTTGATCCCGGTTGATATAGGCGTTACCCGCATCAATGCTCTGGGCCACATACTCGGCAAAGGACTCGTTACGGCTGTGGATGCCGAGGGTCAGGCCGTAACCCGTGTTATTGATATCATTGATCACCTGGTCTATGTCTTTGGCCTTGAAGCGCACCACATGCAGTATGGGGCCGAACTGCTCTTTTTCCAGCTCCCCGATAGAGGCGATTTCCAGTGCCGTGGGCTGAATATAGAAGCCTTGGTCGCAGCCCTTGCCGAGCAGGGTCTGGGCGATGATTTTCTTGCCGGCGGCCTGCATTTTGCTCAGATGAGCGTCCAGACCGGCCTGGGCGTCCTGGTCTATCACAGGGCCGACATCGGTCGACCAGAGTGCCGGGTCGGCCACACTCAGCTCGTTCATGGCGCCTTTAAGGATCTCCAGCACTCGCTCGGCGATGTCGTCTTGCAGGTAGAGTACCCGCAGGGCGGAGCAACGCTGGCCGGCGCTCTGGAAGGCGGCACGTACCACGTCCCGGACCACCTGTTCGGGCAGGGCGGTGGAGTCGACGATCATGGCATTCTGGCCGCCGGTTTCGGCGATCAGCGGTATGATGGCGCCTTTCCGCTTGGCCAGGGTCTGATTGATCAGCATGGCGGTGTCGGTTGATCCGGTGAAACAGACGCCGGCAATACGCGGATCCGCAGTCAGCGTGGCCCCTACTGTGGCACCGTCGCCGGGCAGTAGTTGCAGCACATCGGTGGGAATACCGGCCTGGTGGGCCAGGGTGACCGCCAGATGGGCGATCAGGCTGGTCTGCTCGGCGGGCTTGGCCAGTACGGTGTTGCCGGTGGCCAGTGCGGCGGCTATTTGACCGAGGAAGATCGCCAGCGGGAAGTTCCAGGGACTGATGCAGACGAAGGGGCCACGGCCCTGGGCGAACAGCAGGTTCAGCTCGCCGGTGTAGCCGGGCAGCTTTTTTGGCTCCATCAGGGTACGGGCCTCAACGGCATAGTAGCGGCAGAAGTCCACCGCTTCACGTACCTCGTCGATGCCGTCCTGCAGCAGCTTGCCTGCCTCCCGGGTACAGAGGGAAATAAATTCGTCCTGGTGCTCTTCCAGCAGGTCGGCCAGTTTTTCCAGTGCCTGGGCACGGATCTCTACCGGCGTGTTGCGCCAGCCCTTGAAGGCGGCCTGCGCCTTGCCGACGGCCAGTTCTGTCGTGGCTTTGTCGGCAAAATAGACCTGGCCCACCTGCCGGCTGTGATCCTGCGGGCTCAGTACCGCATTGGCTGCACCCGAGGTCAGGGTTTTGCCGCCCACGATGGGGCCTGCCTGCCAGGCCTTGGTAGCCAGTTCATCCAGCGCGTTGAAGAAAGGAGCGCGAATGCCTTCGATATTCATGTTCAGTCCCTGGGAGTTCTTCCGGTCGGAAAAAATGGCCAGCGGCAGCGGTATCTTGTCGTTGGCCAGGCTGCCCTGTTCCTCCAGGCTGGTCAGTGGATGGGTGATCAGGGTCTCGATAGGGGTATTGGGATCTACCAGCTTGTGCACGAAGGAGGTATTGGCGCCATTTTCCAGCAGGCGGCGCACCAGATAGGGCAGCAGATCCTTGTGCGCGCCGACCGGTGCATAGATGCGGCAATTCAATCCCGGGTTTTCAGCCAGCACGGCGTTATACAATTCTTCGCCCATGCCGTGCAGGCGCTGAAACTCGAAGTTTCGTTCCCCGGCCATGGCCATCACCGACACCACCGTATGGGCGTTGTGAGTGGCAAACTGGGGATAGATGGCGCCCTCGGTGGCGTCGCTCAGCAGATAGCGGGCACAGGCGAGATAAGACACATCGGTGCCGGCCTTGCGGGTATAGACAGGATAGCCGTCGATGCCGGTCTGCTGGCAGAGTTTGATTTCGCTGTCCCAGTATGCGCCTTTCACCAGACGCACCGGGATTTCATCCCCCTGACTGCGAGACAGCGCGGTCAGCCAGCATAGTACCGGCAGGGCTCGCTTGGAATAAGCCTGGATAACCAGTCCGAGTCCCCCCCAGCCCTGGTTTATATCCGAACGATAAAGGGATTCGAAAAGATCCAGTGATAGCTCCAACCGATCCATTTCTTCCGCATCTATGGTGATAAACACATTCAGTTTACGGGCCTGTTCCAGCAACCCGAGTACTGTGCCATACAGCTCGGTCAGCACTCGCTCCCGGTTGGCTTCTTCATAGCGGGGGTGCAGGGCCGACAGCTTGATGGAAATGGAAGGGCGAGGCACCCTGGGGTTGTTGAGTTTTTCGGCACCGACGGTATTGATGGCGTTGGCGTAATCGGCTCGGTATTTCTCGGCGTCGGCGGCGGTCATTGCCGCCTCGCCGAGCATGTCGTAGGAGTGGGTATAGCCAAGATCACGGGACTTGCGGCTGGCCTTGAGCGCTTCCTTGATGTTCCGGCCCAGCACGAATTGTTTACCCATGATCTTCATGGCCGCATACATGGCCGAGCGCACCATGGGGTCGCCGAGGCGGTTGATCATGCGATTGAGCACATTGGCCGGATTACCGTCCAGCTTCTTGTCCATGCGTACTATCTTGCCGGTCAGCATCAGCCCCCAGGTAGAGGCGTTGACCAGGGTGGAGTCGCTCTGGCGGAAATGCCTGGCCCAGTCGGCACCGGACAGCTTGTCCTTGATCAACTCATCGGCGGTGTGGCTGTCGGGAATGCGCAGCAGGGCTTCGGCCAGGCACATCAGGATAATACCTTCCTGGGTGTCCAGGCTGTACTGCTGCAAAAAAGCGTCTATGCCGTCACCGCCGTCACTTTCTGATCGTACTCTGGCCACCAGTCGGCGGGCCTGTTCGTTGATCTGCGCCAGAGACTGGCGGGTGGCGGGCACCTGTTCCAGCAAGGCGGCAAGATAGGTGTTCTCGTCGACGATGTAGTTCCGGGTTATATCCTGGCGCAGGGACGGCAGATCCTTCGGGGCATAACCGGGAGCAAAGACGGTGGCGGCAGTAAACATAACGGCACTCCTGATATTGCGGGGGTGATGGCTGCCCGGGCTAGGCAGTTCTTAATGACGCCTATGTATACGATTAATCGGTGATCAACAGTTCGAATGTTTGTTTATCACCATTATTAGATGTTTTGGTCTTTTTATCGGATTGCATCCTGTTTTTTTCTGTTTTTCGTATACCAAAGGGGCGATTTGCCTTAACGTTCAGGCCTTATCAATATAGCCGAAGCCATCGCCCCCGGTTGTCGATGATGACGATGCTGCTCTGTTCTGAGCTGGAGCATACAGGCGAAAAATGCGGGATCCGCCGACAAGACTCGGCCGGTGGGCGGCATTGTCTTGTCGTGTGCACTCACCCTATAATGCGCGCTCATTTCTGTCTGTGGTAAGCAAGCCAAGTGCACTATCAACGTCTTCCCAAGGGGCATTTCGCCCTGACTGTGGTTTATCTGATCACCGGCGCCTCCATTGCCGCATCCATGGTGTTTTCTCTGTTGCTGTTTCTGTCGCTGGAACAGGGCTTGCTGATGAAGCTGATGTTTGGCGGCCTGGCACTGGTGTTCGAGGTCGGCAAGTTTTATATCTGGTATGAAATGGGCGAGCGAACCAATCGCGGTGATTCGGTGGGCTCCCTGAAGGCGCTCTGCTTCTATGGGGTATTGGCGGGTCTTTCCATCGCCGGCAGTGTCGGCGGCATCAACGCCGCTACCAATACCCTGATGAAGGGAGATGAGGCCAAGGCGGCCGAGGTGCAGAGCTACAACGACAAGATAGTGTCTCTGGATCGAGAAATAGAGATTAACGAGCAGGCGGCCCAAGCCTATATCGACATGAAACGGATTGCGAATGGCATGACCAACATGCTGGCACGCAATCAGGAATTACGGGCCCGGCAGGATGAATTACGTCGGGAGCGGGATCAGATCGCCATTACCAGCCAGAGCTCGTTGATGGGCCTGATGTCCAGCCTGGCAGATGGTCTGGGCTGGCCGCTGGAGCGGGTGCAGTTTGGTATTGTCGCCGCTCTGTCTGTTTTGCTGGATTTCTTCGCCGCCTTCTTTATCTCTCTGCTGGGGGAAGAAACCCGTTTCCGGCGCAGCCAGAGGAAACAAGAGCAGCAAGCGGTGCCCACGGCGGTTGTACCGGACGAGCCAGTGGTACCGGCCCGCCCGGATTATTACCATGAGCTGGTGGCCCGGTTACAGGCGGGTGAGCTGCGCTGTGCCAAGGGAGCCGTGTCGCGCATGCTGGAGAAGCCGCTGGAAGAAGTGGAAGATATCTTTCACTGGTTGTTGCAAGACGGCATCGTCTATCGCAAGCCCAACCGGCACTTCGCCCTGAGCCAGCAAACCACACAGCCGTAAGCGTTAAGCGGTAATGCCTCCATACAGGCACCGGCGCGCCATCCTTGGTGCCGAGGGTCGGCGGAGCAGATCCCTCTATCCTCCCTGATGCCAGGAAGTTGCCTGCTGGCGTCGTCTACAGACAACTCGGTGCTGGAGAAGAGGCAACAGAGACCGACTACCACGACCGTGAAATGCCATGTCCGGAAAATGCTCCTGCCGTTCCGGCATTCCCGACTTCCTGGCGGCCAGGCGGCATTTCCCGAGCCCTCAGAGGGGAGAGCTTGTCTTGCCGTGACGAACGGCTGCAGCCTGGCCGAACATCCAGATAATATTCGCGGTAGGCTGCAAGGGGGAGTGTCGTTTACCGGTGTCGTGGGAGGCGGCTGTGTTGCCTCTGAGCCCGAGTTTAAAAATACCCCGATCTGTACTCACACCGGTATAAAAATAAAGGCGCCTCAGGGCGCCTTTATCGTTGCTTTATTCGGCCTCAGTTCATCCAGCGGCCCTGATTGCGTCTGCGACGCAGAGGAACCATAGGCAGCAGTATCCCGAACAGAACACCGGCACCGGCCACCAGGCCACCGTTCAGCAGCCAGTCCAGGCGCATCTTGTGCTCTTTGTCATCCATCAGGCTGCTCAGACGCTGGTTTTCAGCTTCCAGCCTTGCATGCTGTCGACGCAGCTCGTTAAGCTGATCGTGCACCAGGCTCAGTTCCTGTTCCTGCTGCTGCAGCCGGGTGGTTTTATCCTGTATATCCAGTTCGTGGCGTTCGTCGACGGAGGCAAGCAACTTCTTGGTGTTTGTCAGGTCCTCTTCCAGCGATGGTAGCCGGGAGCGAAAGCTTTCTTCTGCCTGTACAAATTCGCCATTTACCCAGCCGGTACGGCCATCGGCGTCACGAATCTGCACGTAGTTGGTCTCGGCATTATGCTCCAGTTGCTCGACCAGCTCGCCAGCATTGACGGTGCCGAGAATACGGAATTGGTTGCTGGGACCTGTGTGCAGATAGGTATATACGTTATCGGAAATATAACGATTGGCAGCCTCGGCCACGCCGATCCACGGCAGGTAGCACAGCAGTACCACAAGAAGTTTTGATTTCACCGGGGGTTCCTTCACTCTCAACGATGGGGCCATGGTAATTAATGCGGAAGGGCAGGACAAGAACAAGGGGGCATTTGCCCCCTTGAAGTCACTGCTCAGCTGAAGAACCACTGAATAATATAGAAAAAGATGATGGCCAGAATAGCGCCGGCAGGCAGCGTGACTATCCAGGAAACCACTATATTGCGCAATACGTTAAGATTGAGCGCTGCGATGCCTCGAGCCAGACCAACCCCCATCACAGCCCCGACCAGGGTCTGGGTGGTGGAAATGGGCAGGCCGGTACCGGATGCGATCACCACTGTCGCAGCGGTGGCCAACTGGGCGGCGAAGCCACGACTGGGCGTCAGGTGGGTAATACCGGTGCCGACGGTGGCCATTACCTTGTGACCGAGTGAGGCCAGGCCGATGACGATACCGATACCGCCCAGCGGCAGTATCCACCAGGCGATGCTGGACTTGGCCGCAATTTCGCCGGAGCTCTGAACTATGCTGACCACGGCAGACAGCGGACCTATGGCGTTGGCCACATCGTTGGAGCCGTGGGCAAAGGCCATGGCGCAGGCGGTCACCACCATCAGAATGCCGAACACCTTCTCCACGTTGGAGTAATGCATGTCCTTGTCATCGTTAGGATTGTACTGCTGGCGCTTTATGTAGAGTCCACAGAGTACGGCGCTGATCAGAGAAACAAGGATGGAGAGCCCCCAGCTCTGGACGTCGGTCATGTCCATACCTACATGCTTGAGACCTTTCTTCAGGGTCACCAGGCAGATCACCATCACGGTCATGAATATGTAGATCGGCACGTACTTTTTGGCCGCTGCCAGCGGATTGTCGGCGTTGAAAATCAACCGTTGTACGCTGATGAAGGTGAAGTAGGCGAGCACACCGGACAGGGCCGGGGTGATAATCCAGGAACCGACCACGCCGGCGACCTTGTTCCAGTGCACAGCTTCCGATCCCAGAGCCACCAGTGCGAAGCCGATGATGGCGCCGATAATGGAATGGGTGGTGGATACCGGCCAGCCGAAGTAGGAGGCCAGCAACAGCCAGGTACCGGCCGCGAGCAGCGAGGCAATCATGCCGAATACCAGCAGGTCCGGGTGATCGACAAAGGCGTTGGAGTCGATGATGCCGTTACGGATGGTAGAGGTGACTTCGCCGCCGGCCAGGTAGGCGCCGGCAAACTCGAAGATCATGGCGATGATGATCGCCTGCTTGATGGTCAGCGAACGGGTACCTACAGAGGTGCCCATGGCGTTGGCCACATCATTGGCACCGATACCCCAGGCCATGAAAAAGCCGAAGAGCGCCGCCACCAGAATCAGCGTGGTGCCGTAGTTAGCGATGATATCCATTGTTATACCTTGTTATTTCGCTCAGGAACGGGACAGCATCAGCTCTAAACGGGCACCTACCCGTTCGGCCTGATCTGCCAGATCACCGACCCATTCGAGGATCTTGTACAGAAACATGACATCGATGGGGTTATAGCCGTCTTCGATGGCCTGCAGCTGTTTACGCAGCTTGGCTTGCATCACATCGGTATCATCTTCAATCAGGTCGAGCTGGTGGATCATCTCGGACACCAGATCCATTTCCCGGCCCTTGAAGCCGGTTTCCAGCAGCTCGTCGAGCTCGTCAATGGCCTTGGCGGCCTGAGCGGTAGCATCGATACACCGGCTGAGGTATTCCATAAAGGCGGGTTTGAGTTGCGGGGGAATACTCATTTGGCGACCGACCATGCGGCCGGCGATGTCTTTCGCCTTGTTGGCGATTTTGTCCTGCTGGGTAAGCAGTTCCAGCATATCGGTACGTTCAACCGGCATAAACAGGCCGCGAGGGAGTTTGAGGCGAATTTCTCGTTTCAGCGTGTCGGCTTCCCGTTCGAGCTGGGAAATGCGTCTTTGAATGATCTCGGCTTGTTCCCAGTTCTGCTCCCACATGGCGTCGAAGAAGGGAACCAATTGCTGTGCAGCTTCATGGACTTTAATCACATGCTTCTGCAAGGGCTTGATCGGAGACTTGGCAAAGAGTCCTAAAATAGTATTTACTGGCATGGCCAACCCTGTTTCGGTGAAAAAACACTCGATACATTAAAGTGGCGCGAATGGTAACTTAACTATAAAGGCAAGAAAACAGCATTTTTCATTATGCCGAGGTCTCGGTCCCTCGGTATTTTATTATTGTACTATTAAATCAAAAGGTTGGAACTCCCGGACCCCCTTATGGATACAGAAATCGAACTCAAGTTTCTTGTCTCGCCCGATGTGGGCAGTCGGCTGCCTACGCTGTTGCAATCTTACCAAGTCCTCCAGCAGGATCAGCAGCACCTGGCCAACACCTATTTTGATACCGCCGAACTGGCGTTGCGCCAGATGGATGCCGGCCTGCGCATTCGCAGCCAGAACGGGGAGATGGAGCAAACCATCAAGCTGGCGGGTAGTCAGGTCGGGGGGCTGCATCAACGGCCGGAATACAATGTGCCCCTGACGGTGCACACCCCTGACTTGTCTCTGTTTCCGGCGCAGATCTGGCCCGAATCGGTGGATCCGGCGCGGATACAACAGGTACTGCAACCCTTGTTCAGCACCGACTTTCAGCGTCGACGCTGGTTACTGGTTATCGAGGGTACCGAAATAGAACTGGCGCTGGATGAAGGTGAAGTTCAGGCGGGAGAAAGGCGAGAGCCGATTCACGAGCTGGAGCTGGAGCTGGTCAAGGGCGACGCCTCCCAGCTGTTTGAGTTGGCCGAGGTACTACTGAAAGAGGGAGGCCTGCGGCTGGGAGCTGTCTCCAAAGCCAAGCGGGGCTACCAACTGGCGGGGCTCAGCCCCAGCCCCCGGCTGCGAATGCTGGAGCCGTTGGCACTACACCCGCAGTATGCCTGCGAGCAGACAATGGTGGCTCTACTGCACAAGGGGCTTGGCCATTGGCAGCATCATGAAGAAGGCTGGCTGGCCGACTCGAGTCTCGAATGGCTGGTACAGCTTAGGGAGGGGGTTTCTCTGGTACACCAGACCCTGCTGCTGTTCGGCGAGCTGGTCTCGCACCGGGTCAACAGCGGCTGGATCGACGACCTGCTGTGGTTGCAGCAGCAGTTGTCCTGGCTGGATCGGGCCCAGATGCTGGCACACCTGACCGCCGACAAGGGACATTACCTGCGTCGGCTGGACTGTCAGAAAACCCTGCTCAGCCAATTGATGGCTCAGCAGGCGCTGTTGCCCGACGAGGCCCAGCTGCGGGCCCTGTTCTACAGTCCCCGTTATGGACGACTGATGCTGGGGCTGACCCACTGGCTGTACCGACAGGATTGGCGAGCAGGACTGGCACCGGCGCAGACGGCCCAGTTGGCGGCCCCGGTGGCAGAGTTGGCCCGGCAACGGCTGAATGACAGCTGGCATATTCTGCGGCACAGCGCCCTGGGCAAGCCGGAGTTGAATGGTGCGCAATACATACAGCAAAAGGGCAAGCTCAGGCGCAATCTCATGGTCGGGCTTTGTTTCAGTGAGCTGTACCCGGAAGTGGAGCGGATCGCGTTTCGTATGCCCTGGCTCGACATACTGCGCGGCATCGAAGATCTGGACATGCTGTCGCCGCTGCTGGATCTGAGTGAGGATCTGGACGAGCAGGACGGCGCCGAGCTGGATGAATGGCTGGCGCGTAAACAGCGCTTTCTGCTGGAAGCACTGGAGCAGTCTCGTGCCCAGGCGCTGTTGCTGCAACCCTACTGGTGTTGAAGCGGCTCTTGCAGGCGCCCGTTTAGGTGGCGAAAATCGTCAGGCGATGCAGTATCTACAGGGGCAGCCTGGATACTGCTATCGCGAGGGCTACTCTTTGGGTTTGTTACTCAAGGGGGTCAGCATCTGCTGGCTGTAGCTCAGCAACTCATCCATTACTCTATGTTTTATTTCCAGCTGCTGCTCGGGCTGCAGGCCGTAGCGCTCGGCCAGATGAACATAATCTTCCGGGCTGAGCGACACCGTCAGCCGGGGGCGTTTGGGCCTGTCGGCGGTGGGCAGGGTCAGAATATGGCGGATTTGATCCGAGGGACTCAGGCCGTTATCCAGCGCTTCTCTCCGGATCTGATACTGCAAGGCTTCATCCATGTCGAAGGCAACCTGCACCGCCTTGGCGGCGCGGACCGAGCTTTGCCATTTATCCGGCAGCTTGCGTTGGTTCATGAACGGCCCCTCAGTTGTTGCTCTAATCGCGCCAGTACCTGATCGGCACTGCGCACTTCTGTGGCTGCCGGCGTCGCCTCAGGCTCCGAATCTGCCGCTTGTTGCTGCTCTCGTGCCCGTATATCGGACAGTGCCTGCTTGGCGTTGACCAGCGTTACCGCCGGATGCCGGCGAATGGCGATCATGGCTTTGCGCACACAGGCGGTGGTCTTGGCCATGGCCAGCTGGCGACACAGGTCGTGATAATGACGCTCGGCACTCAGCCAGCGGCCCTGATAGTAATTTTGTCGTTTAAGCAGGCTGGTGAGCGCAAGCTGACTGGCATCTAGCCTGTCTTCTTCGCGGGCCAGGTCGGTGGCCAACTGACGGGCCAGCTCTTGTGCACCGGCGACCAGGGCGGCCAGGGCGGCCTGTTCCCGTTCGTCCCGCAGTTGCTGCAAAGCAGGCAGTTGCCGACGCAGCTGTTCGATATCCAAACCGATCTGCCGGCACTGGCGTGCCAGCCCTTGCATATGCTGTTCGGCATGGCGACCATCGCGCAGCAGCTGCACACAGACCCGATCCGACTCCAGACCGCCATTGTCCGGGTTGTGCAGGCTACGCAGTACCTGACCCAGGGTGCTCATCGGCCGGTCCTCATAATAGAAACTCCGCCATGTCTTCGATCACTTCCAGACAGTTGTCGCTCAGCACCGCCAGTTCGTGCTCGATATCTGCCAGGGCAGAATTGAGCGACAGGGCGCCAAACACCACATACCAGTCATCGAGCCGGGCAAAGGCCGACAGCGGCATGGGAATATTCATGTCGAGCATGGCCTCGAGCATGGCCTGGCGCCTAACTGGATTCACCTGGCACTCATCCCACAGATAGCTGATACAGATAATCTGATCGTCGGAGACCGAAATAAACAGCGGCAGTTCTTCCCGCCCTTCCACCGTGACCTTGAGCACCTCGACGTCGCCGGTGATGGGAAAGCATTGAAAGCGAAAGCCGGTAGTCGATTGCTCGTCGAGCCGTTCGAGGTGGTGGCCGATAACTGATAGATCCATCAAGAGGTCCTGACATAATAAGTCCATTACAGACTAAATCAGCTATTACCTTCAGTGCAAGCCTGCCTTTCGATGCACGGGGCGCGCGACAATCTGTACCGGCGCACTGTGTCACGACGATAACAATGATAATCTGCAGTCAGACGCCGCCGACGAAGGATACGTACATGGTTGATATGCCCTCCCTGCTGAAGGCCCAGGCCGACAAGCACTGGTCTCGTTTCGAAGAAGGTGCCGCCGAGCTGGTGGCTTCCCTGAGCGAGCAACGCCGCACTCAATTGCATGCCCTGTTTGCCTGCAGCGATTTCGCCGCCGACAGCCTGTGCCGGCAGCCCGAGTTGGCGCTGGAGCTGGACGACGAACAGGATCTGCACAACGCCAACCGCGCCGAGCGCTACCAGCCAGAGCTGGCGGACTTGCTGGCCGAAGTGAATGGTGAGCCAGGCCTGCAGCGAACCCTGCGCCGTTTTCGTCGCCGGGAGCTGTTGCTGATCGCCTGGCGAGAGATGCTGCTGGGCGCCGAGGTGGAAGAAAGCTTCAGCCATATTTCGGCGCTGGCCGATGCCCTGATTGTGGCTGCCTATCGCTGGTGGTATCGACACCAGTGTGCCGAACTGGGCACGCCGACCGATGCCGATGGCAATGCCGTGCCCCTGTTGATCCTGGGCATGGGCAAGCTGGGGGGGCGCGAACTGAATTTTTCCTCCGATATCGACCTTATTTTCACCTTTCCTCATAACGGCGTAACCCGGGGCGGACGGCGCGAGCTGGCCAATCAGCAGTTCTTTATCCGTCTGGGGCAGAAGCTGGTCAATGCCCTGCACCAGACCACGGTCGACGGTCAGGTGTACCGGGTTGATATGCGGCTGCGTCCCTTCGGCGAGTCGGGACCGCTGGCGGTCAGTTTTGCCGCCATGGAAGATTACTACCAGCATCACGGTCGTACCTGGGAACGCTACGCCATGGTCAAGGCACGCATCCTCAACGACGAGGGCGAATATACCGCCGAGCTGCGCGCCATGCTCAAGCCCTTCGTGTTTCGTCGTTATATCGACTTCGGTGTTATCGACTCTCTGCGTCAGATGAAGGCGATGATCGCCGCCGAGGTGCGGCGCAAGGGTCTGCAGGACAACATCAAGCTGGGGGCCGGCGGCATTCGCGAGGTGGAATTCATCGCCCAAGTATTTCAGCTGATCCGTGGTGGTCGCGAGCCGGCGCTGCAGGTACGCCACCTGCCGGATGCCCTGGCGGCGGCCCATCAGTCCGGGGCCTTGACCGGCACCGAGGCCGAGCAGTTGCATCAGAGCTACCGCCTGCTGCGCCGGGTCGAAAACTTCCTGCAGGCGTTTGACGATAAACAGACCCAGACCCTGCCTCAGGATGATCTCAATCGCAGCAGGCTGGCCTGGCTGATGGGGCACGACGGCTGGGACGGTTTCTACCAGGCATTGCGCCAGGCCATGGACGGGGTACACCGGCAATTTGGCGGCCTTATCGGTGACAGCACAGAGGCCGAAGAGGAAGGTGCGGCCCAGGTCTGGTTCGATCTGTGGCAGACCGAGTTGGACGAGTCGGAACTGCTCCCCGTGCTGCAGGAGCAGGGCATGGATGAAGACAAGGCGGTGCGCCTGGCCCGGGCGCTCAATACCTTCAAGGAGGAATGTCCGCGCCGGGCCATGGGCCCCCAGGGACGACAGGCGCTGGAAAAACTGATGCCGGTGCTGCTCGACAAGGTCAGTCAGTCGAACACGCCCGGCATTCTGTTTGCGCGTCTGCAGAAGTTGTTGCTGCAAATCGTGACCCGCACCGCCTATCTGCAATTGCTGGTGGAAAATGCCGGTGCTCTGACCCAGTTGATCCGCCTGTGCGAAGCCAGCTCGCTGGTGGCCGAACAGCTGGCCCGTTATCCGATACTGCTGGACGAGCTGCTGGTGCCCCAGGTGCTGTACAACCCGATGCCGCTCGATGCCTACAAGGATGAATTGCGCCAGTTCCTGCTGCGAGTGCCGGAAGAGGATGTGGAGCAGCAGATGGAAGCCCTGCGCCAGTTTAAGCAGATCCACCTGTTGCGCATCGCCGCCGCCGACATTGCCGGTGCCCTGCCGCTGATGAAGGTGAGCGATCACCTGACCTGGCTGGCGGAAGCCATCGTCGAAGAGGTGGTCAACCAGGCCTGGGTCCAGATCAGCGACCGCCACGGGGTACCCGAAATAGTGGCGGACAGCCCACGGCGGGGTTTTGGCGTGGTGGCCTACGGCAAGCTGGGCGGCATCGAGCTGGCCTACAGCTCGGATCTCGATCTGGTGTTTGTGCAGGAGGCCGGGCTCAAGGGTCAGACCAACGGCAACAAACCGCTGGACGTGCGTCAGTTCTACCTGCGGCTGGCTCAGCGCATCATTCACCTGTTCAGCACCCGCACCCCCAGCGGAGTACTCTACGAGCTGGATATGCGGCTGCGTCCCAGCGGTAACGCGGGCCTGCTGGTGAGCCCGCTTGATGCCTACCAGCATTATCTGCAGAACGAGGCCTGGATCTGGGAACATCAGGCGCTGGTGCGCAGCCGACTGATCGTGGGCGATACGGCCCTGCATCAGGAGTTCGAGCGGATCCGGCGGGAAACCCTGAGCACCAGGCGTGCCCCTGTCGCTTTGGCCGAAGAGGTGGTCAAGATGCGCGAGAAGATGCGCACTCATTTGAGCAAGGCCGGCCCCGGCGAGTTTCATCTCAAGCAGTCGGCGGGCGGCCTGGTCGATATCGAGTTTCTGACCCAGTACCTGGTGCTGGCCCATGGTCATGAGCATCCTAAGGCCCTGACCCGCTGGTCGGACAATATCCGCATTCTGGAGTCGGCGGTGGAAGTCGGGTTGCTGGAAGAAGACGAAGCCCGGAGGCTGAAAACCGCCTACTGCGCCATTCGCGACCGGGGTCACCGGCTGAGCCTGTCGGACCAGCCGGGTCTGGTTCCGGACACAGAACTCACTCAGGAGCGGGACTGGGTGGTCGCCAGCTGGAACAAGTGGCTCATAGCAAAGCGGCAAGCCGGAAGCGGTAAGTAGAATCTAAAGCCCTCACCCCCACGCGGAGCGCGGGGGTGAGGAAGAGTGCTGTGTTTTTGTCGGCGCCAATTTATTCGGCGCAAGCCATCAGGCGCCGTAAAACCACCAGAGGTAAGCCAGGTAGCCAGCCATACGGTGTTTTTTTATAGCCGACGGCTAAGGCTTACCGCTGTTTTTAATACCGGTACGGCACCCCGTCGGGCGTGGTCTTGAAGCGGCGGTGCAGCCACATGTATTGCTCCGGAGCCAGGCGGATGGCGGCTTCGATGACGCGGTTGCTGGCGATGGCGTCCGCAACATCGTCACCGACCGGAAAACCGGCCATGGGCGGCTGGATCAGCAGCCGGTAGCCGTCTTTCTCGCGCAGGGTGAAACAGGGCAGGGTGACGGTTTTCTTCACCCGGGCCAGGGTGGCGGTGCCGGTAATGGTGGCGGCGGTATCTACGGCAAAGAAAGGTACAAACACGCTGGCATGACTGCCGTAGTCGTGATCCGGTGCATACCAGAGGGCATCGCCCTGACGCAGGGCCTTGAGCATGCCCTTGATGTTGAGCCGGTCCACCAGATACTTGTTGGAGCGGCAGCGACCCTGCACCTGGGCGTATTCCAGCACCGGATTGGTGTTGGGACGGTAAACGCCCACCCCGGGCCGATAGAGACCGAACTGGCGGGCATTCAGCTCAAGAGTAAGAAAGTGGGCCGACAGCAGCAGCATGCCCTGCCCCCTGGCTACGGCGGTATCCACATGTTCGGTGCCTTCCATGCGGGTGATGGCCTTCATGCGCCAGTGCGGCCAGAACCAGGCCATGCCGGTCTCGAACACGGCACAGCCCACGCTCTCGAAGTTGGCCTTGAGCGTGCGTTCCCGCGCGCTTTCATCCAGCTCCGGCAGCGCCAGCTCCAGATTGCGGCGGGCCACCCGGACCCGGGACTTCAGTATCTTCATCGACAAGCGGCCCAGAGCGCGGCCCAGCACCATCTGCGCGCGCCAGGGCAGCAGGGTGACCAGCAGCCACAGCAGGCCCAGGCCCAGCCAGTTGAACAGGTAGCGCGGGTGCAGCAGCGCAGTGGTAAAGGGGGGGAGTCGAGAGTCGTGCATCGCGGTCGCCATTATCAACAAGTGACGGAATTCTAATTAACTCGGCCGCGAATGGCCACCAAAGGCCGGTCGACGGGTGCGATTATGGGTGGCTGTGATAATATTTCTCCTTTCCCATGTTCAAAAGAGTCGGAACCATGAAGATCAAGTTGCCGGAATTCGATAGTGCCAGGGTGCTGGTGGTAGGAGATGTGATGCTGGACCGTTACTGGTCTGGCCCCACCGGACGTATCTCGCCCGAAGCTCCGGTGCCTGTGGTCAAGGTTGAGCACAACGAAGAACGTCCCGGCGGCGCGGCCAACGTGGCGCTGAACGTGGCGGCACTGGGGGCCAAGGCCCGTTTGTTGGGCCTTACCGGCGAAGACGAGGCCGCTACCTCGCTGCAGGACAAGATGCAGGGGGTGGGCGTCGAGTGCGATTTCGTGCGTCTGACCAGCCACCCCACCATTACCAAGCTGCGGGTGATGAGCCGCAACCAGCAGCTGCTGCGGCTGGACTTCGAAGAAGGCTTCGCCCCGGAAGACGCGGCCCCGCTGACCGACAAGACCCGCGCCGCCCTGAGCCGGGCCGGCGTGGTGGTGCTGTCGGATTACGCCAAGGGCGCGCTGGCGCAGGTGCAGACGCTGATCCAGGCCGCGAATCAGGCGGGCGTGCCTGTGCTGGTGGATCCCAAGGGTTCCGATTTCGAGAAATACCGCGGGGCTACCCTGCTTACCCCCAACATGAGTGAGTTCGAAGCCGTGGTGGGCAAGGTGCAAGACGAGCAGGAGCTGGTGGCCCGCGGGCGGGAGCTGGTGAAGCAATTTGACTTCAAGGCGCTGCTGGTCACCCGCTCCGAGCACGGTATGACCCTGATCCGTGCCGACGAGGACGAACTGCACCTGCCGGCCCAGGCCCATGAGGTGTTCGATGTGACCGGTGCCGGCGATACCGTGATTGCCACCCTGGCCACCAGTCTGGCTGCCGGCCTGCCGCTGGACGAGGCCTGTGCCCTGGCCAACGTGGCCGCCAGCATAGTGGTTGGCAAGCTGGGTACCTCCACTGTGTCTGCCATCGAGCTGGCGAACGTGCTGTACGGTGCACCCGAGTCCGGCATGGGCGTGGTGAGCGAGCAGCAGCTGAAATATGTGGTGGACGCGGCCCGCCGTCGCGGCGAGAAAATCGTGATGACCAACGGCTGCTTCGACATACTGCACGCCGGTCATGTGTCTTATCTGAATCATGCCCGCCAGCTGGGTGATCGCCTGATAGTGGCGGTGAATACCGATGCTTCTGTGCGTGCGCTCAAGGGCGATGGTCGCCCGGTGAACACGGTAGACAGACGCATGGCGGTACTGGCCGGCCTGGGTGCGGTCGACTGGGTGGTGCCCTTCGGTGAAGAGACCCCGCAGCGCTTGATCGCCGAGACCCTGCCGGATGTACTGGTCAAGGGCGGCGACTACAAGCCGGAAGAGATTGCCGGCTTCGAGGAAGTGACCGCCAGCGGCGGCGAGGTCAAGGTGCTCAATTTCGAAGACGGCTGCTCTACTACCGCCATCATCCAGGCTATCCGCACCCGCTAAAAGGCGGCGTTCAGTCCGATTATCACCATTGCCAAAAAAAGCTTGCCGTTGTCGGCAAGCCTTTTTGATATCAGTTTTAATCAAGATATGATTATTTTTAAATCCGAGCCCGGAGGCATCAATCAACAGCGAAAAAGGGAAGGCGTGATGCCCTCCCTTTTGTTTTGTCAGCGCTTCAATCCGTTGTTGATATCCACCAGGTCCTGCTCGGTCAGGTTACCGGCGGCCTGTTTCAGCTGCAGCTGACTCAGGATGTAGTTGTAGCGTGCGGCAGACAGGTTCTGCTTGGCGTTGTACAGCTGTCGGGTGGCGTTGAGCACATCGACGATGGTGCGGGTGCCGACTTCATAGCCCGCTTCGGTGGCGTCGAGTGCGCTCTGGGCCGAGATCACGAACTGCTCGAAGGCGCGAATGGAGCCGGTGGCGGCGCTGACGTCGTTGAACGAGGAGTACACCTGACTTTGTACCGAGCGGAAGCTGCGCTCCAGCTGCTCGCTGGCGGCCACGTAGTTGTACTGGGCCTGCTTCACCCGAGATCCGGTGGCGCCGCCGCTGTATACCGGTAACTTGAATGACAACCCGACGGTACCTTCGCTCAGAGTGCCGTCGCTGGCACCGGAGCCGGTACCGCTATTCTTGTAGTCGGTGTAATTGCTGTTCAGGCCAGCGTTCAGATCCAGGGTCGGCAGATGACCGGATTGGGCCAGGCCGATTTGTTCGCTGGCGATGTCTTTGCCGATGCGTTGGCGATGCAGCTCCAGGTTCTGCTCCAGGGCGATGTCCAGCCAGGCGTCGGCGGCGACCACGGAAGCTTGTGGGCTGAAGGTCTCGGTATCGAGCTTGTTCAGCCGGGTGTAGTTCATGTTGGTCAGCTCGCGCAGCGCTTCTCTGGCGTTGTTGACCGCATTTTCGGCGGCAATTTCCTCGGCCAATGCCTGATCGTACTGGGCCTGGGCCTCGTGTACGTCTGTCATGGCGCTCAGCCCCACTTCAAAACGTTGCCTGGTTTGATCGAGCTGGCGACTGACCGCTTCCTTGTTGGCCTGAACGAAATTCAGGGCATCTTCGGCGCTCAAAACATCAAAATAAGCCTGAGTAGCGCGTAGAATCAGTGTCTGCTGTACCTGCTTGTAGCTGACTTCGCTCTGGGTAGCGGCTTTTTCGGTGATATCCAGGTTGATCCAGTTGGCTTTGCGATACAGCGACTGATCCAGCGTGGCGCCCACACTTGTGCTGCTGCGGGTGGTGCGATCGTTCTGGTTGCTTTGGGTGTAGTTGGCGGAGGCCGCCAGATTGACCTGGGGCAGCAGCGGGGCTCGGGACTCGTTTATTTTCTCGAAAGCGGCATCACGCTCGGCCTTGGCCTGACGTACCTGGGGATCGTTTTGTGTCGCCTGCTGGTAGATGTCCAGCAAGTCTTCGGCTTGGGTCGGGCCTGCCGCACAGAGCAATATCAGGGTCGACAACAGCGTTTTTTTCATGGTGTAGCCTTACTAACTGGGTGAGCAATTATCGCCGTGCTGGGGGCAGGCAATTGATTTTTATCTGTTTAGTATAACGATAACATCGTTATTATTCGTTCGATACCATGCGCATGGATGCCATCACTGTGCTGAGCAATGTATGAATGAACGTTCATTCACTTTTGGGTAGTCTAAAATCTGCCGGTAAAATGTCAAGAAAGGAGTCGCGATGAGCACAAAGAATCACCCCGGATTTGGTCGGGAAGACGTGCAACTGCTGGCCGAAGAGGTGGGCTACAAGGGCTTTTTCAGACTGTTTCGCCTGCGATTGCGGCACAAGCTGTTTGCCGGTGGCTGGAGTAGGGAGATGACCCGTGAGCTGTTCGACCGGGGCCATGCGGCGGCCGTACTGCCCTATGACCCGGTGCGAGACGAGGTGGTACTGGTGGAGCAATTCAGGGTTGGTGCCGTCTATGCCGAGGGCAGCCCCTGGTTGCTGGAAGTGGTGGCGGGCATAGTGGAAGCAGGCGAGTCGGCAGAAGACGTAGTGCGCCGAGAAGCCCAGGAAGAAGCGGGCCTGACCCTGAACAGCCTGACCCGGGTAATGAGTTATTTTTCCACGCCCGGTGGCTGCAGCGAGCGCATTACCGTGTTTATCGGTGAAGTGGACGCCAGTCAGGCGGCCGGCCATGCAGGGCTGGATAGTGAAAGTGAAGACATCCGGGTGCATCGGCTGCCCAGAGAGCAGGCGATGCAGTGGCTGGCCGATGGCAAAATAGACAATGCCACCAGCATCATAGCCCTGCAGTGGCTGGAGTTGCAGCGTCTCAAGGGAGAGGGGGGAAGGGAGAGGAATTAAGGGTCGCTCTTTGACCGGGCTGAGCAAAAACTGTTGTAATAGACGCAGAGGAAGGGCATTCATTACAATGATGATCACCGGATGAATACCAGCCTAAGCGCCGGCGGCGAGGAGAATTGAGTTTGATTTCCAGGGGTTCCACCCGCAAACATGTACCGGATTTGAAGACGTTACAGCGTACCTGTGACGTCAACTATCTGGCCTTGATGAAGCTGCTGCCCAACAGGGCGGCGGTGGGTGAGAGCGTGTCGGTCGGCATCAGCGAGCAGGTGCTGTTTGTGCTGCGGGTACTGGAAACGGCCCCCTACACCTGGCATGTTTCCATCGAACAATGCACGCCGGGCTTGCCCTGTTTTATGCGGATGAAGGTAAAGGTACGGCTGTATCACGATGTGCGTATGGCCGAAGTGTGTGCCAGTCAGCAGATTTTTACCCTGCAGCCGAGTTACCATTATCCCAATGAAAAAATGCATCATCCCAATGAAAAAGAGCAGGTTAACCTCTTTCTTGCCGAGTGGCTGAAATGTTGCCTATACCACGGATTCAGTACGGTCAAACAGCTTTGAACCAGGCCCGCACCCCAGATACCACTGAAGTCAGCCCCCACCGCGCCGACGGCATAGTGGAGTTGCTGCAAATCACCGATACCCACCTCTTTGCCGATAAAAACACGGATTTGCTGGGTATTGCCCCCTGGCACAGCTGCCGGGCGGTGGTGGATGCCATTCTCGAAGACGAGCAGGTCAATGGAGCCGGTCGGCGAGATCTTATCCTGGCGACCGGAGATCTGTCGCAGGATAACAGCGCCGCCTCTTATCGCCATTTCACCGCCTTGATGAGTGAGCTGGCCCCGCCGGTGTTCTGGCTGCCGGGCAATCACGACGATGCGCTTCTGATGCAGGCCGAGCTGGACCAGGCCGGTGTCAGTAATGCCAAGCATTTGCTGTGTGGGCAGTGGCAGATACTCCTGCTCGACACCCAGATCCCCGGTGAAACCCATGGCGCCTTGTCTGCCTCCCAGCTGACGCTGCTCGAGCAGGCCATTGGGTGTTATCCGGATCATCATCTGCTGGTGGCGGTGCATCATCAGGCGGTGCCGGTGGGCTGCGCCTGGCTGGATCAGCACAATCTGCGTAATGCGGATGACATGAGAACCATCCTGGCCCGTCACGGCGCCTCCCGGGTGGTGTTGTCCGGTCATGTGCATCAGGGCTTCGATCTGCATCATGATGGTGTGCGCTACCTGGCCAGCCCGTCCACCTGCATTCAGTTCAAGCCGTTGTCCGACGATTTTGCTCTCGACAGCACGGCACCGGGCTGGCGCGCCTTGTCGCTCTACCCCGATGGTCGCCTCAGCACCCAGGTGTGGCGTCTGCCACCCGATGCCTTCGTACCCGACTTCAGTGCCAAGGGATATTAATAATGCCAACGCTGTTGTATCTGCATGGTTTCAATTCTTCGCCCCAGTCCCTCAAGGCCCAACTGATGCAGGAATATCTGCAGCAGAAGCGTCCCGATATTCATTTTATCTGTCCGCAACTGGTGGCAACTCCGGCGGCGGCCTGGGCGCAGATAGCGGCCATTTGTGACGACATCAAGGGGCCTTTTGGTGTGGCGGGCAGCTCGCTGGGCGGTTTTCTGGCCACTCGTGTTGCCGAGCAGTTCGGGGTACGGGCCGTGGTGATCAACCCGGCGGTTCATCCTCATGTGTTGCTGCACGATTTTCTGGGCGAGCAGGTCAATCCCTACACCGACGAGCGTTACCTGCTGACGAGCACCCATATGCAAGAGCTGGCAGCCCTGCGTGTCGAGGCGCCCAGTTGCATGGATCGCATCTGGTTGCTGCAACAACAGGGCGACGAGGTGCTCGACTACCGGGAAGCACTGGACTATTACCGTTTCGCCCGGGTCTGCATCCAGAAGGGCGGCGATCATTCCTTCGTCGCTTTCAACCATTACTGCGCCCAGATCATTCGTTTTCTGCAGCTATAGGCCTACCACTTCTTTCCTGGTTACCCGTTTCTGTTGCCTCTGGTGCTCCGACCGAATACCTGATCAGATAGTTAGTGTGATTGGTATTATCCGATTTATGGACTCAACCATTGCCCATCTGATTTCGGCCTGCTTTGCGCTTGCGCCCTCAGGTAGTAAGATGCGGCCAACGAATCCCGATTACCGAAGGTCAATATGACATCGAGTCAATATACTGCCGACGCCATCGAAGTCCTCAATGGTCTGGAGCCGGTGCGGCGTCGCCCCGGCATGTATACGGACACCAGCCGGCCCAACCATCTGGGTCAGGAAGTCATCGATAACAGCGTAGACGAGGCCCTGGCCGGCCACGCCAGCAAGGTCGAGGTGATACTGCATGCCGACCAGTCGTTGGAAGTTATCGACGACGGCCGCGGCATGCCGGTGGATATTCATCCGGAGGAAGGTATCTCCGGGGTCGAGCTGATATTCTGCAAGCTGCACGCCGGCGGCAAGTTCTCCAACAAGAACTACCAGTTTTCCGGTGGTCTGCACGGCGTGGGTATCTCGGTGGTCAACGGCCTGAGTACCCGGGTGGACGTCACCGTGCGTCGCGGTGGTCAAGTGTTCGAGATGGCCTTCGAGAACGGCAACAAGGTGAGTGAACTCACCGTCACCGGCACCTGTGGCCAGCGCAACAGTGGCACCCGGGTGCGGTTCTGGCCCGATGCCAGCTACTTCGACTCGCCCAGATTCTCCGTGTCCCGGCTCAAGCATCTGCTCAAGGCCAAGGCGGTGCTTTGCCCGGGCCTGAGCATCCGCTTTCAGGACAAGGTTAACGACGAAATCCTGGAATGGTGTTATCAGGACGGCCTGAAAGACTATCTGGTGGAGTCGGTCAAGGAATTTACCTGCCTGCCCGAACAGCCGTTTACCGGCAACTTTGCCGCCGAACACTCGGCGGTGGAATGGGCGCTGACCTGGTTGCCCGACGGTGGCGAAGGGCTGGGCGAAAGCTACGTCAACCTGATCCCCACCGCCCAGGGCGGTACTCATGTCAACGGCCTGCGGCAGGGCCTGCTCGACGCCATGCGCGACTTTTGCGAATTTCGCAACCTGCTGCCGCGTGGCGTCAAGCTGACGCCGGACGACATCTGGGAGCGCTGTGCCTACATTCTGTCGGTCAAGATGCAGGATCCCCAGTTTGCCGGTCAGACCAAGGAGCGACTGTCGTCGCGCCAGAGTTCGGCCTTCGTTTCCGGCATAGTGAAGGATGCCTTCAGCCTGTGGCTGAACCAGCATACCGAGCTGGCGGAGCAGATTGCCGAACTGTGCATCAGCAGTGCCCAGCGCCGCTTGCGCCAGGCCAAGAAGGTGGTGCGTAAGAAGGTCACCCAGGGGCCGGCGTTGCCCGGCAAGCTCACCGACTGTGCCTGCTCCGACCCGATGCGGGGCGAGTTGTTTCTGGTTGAGGGTGACTCGGCCGGTGGCAGCGCCAAGCAGGCGCGGGATCGGGAATTTCAGGCCATAATGCCGCTGCGCGGCAAGATACTGAACACCTGGGAAGTCGAGTCCGGTCAGGTGCTGGCCTCGCAGGAAGTGCACGATATCTCGGTAGCCATCGGCCTGGATCCGGACTCGGCCGACTTGTCCGATCTGCGCTACGGCAAGGTGTGTATTCTCGCCGATGCCGACTCCGATGGTCTGCATATCGCCACCCTGCTGTGTGCCCTGTTCGTGCGCCATTTTCGCCATCTGGTGGAGCAGGGGCATGTCTATGTCGCCATGCCGCCCCTGTATCGAATCGATGTGGGCAAAGAGGTGTTTTATGCCCTCGACGAAGGCGAGCGCGACGGCGTGCTGGAGCGGATCAAGGCCGAGAAGAAAAAAGGCAAGGTACAGGTGACCCGCTTCAAGGGCCTGGGTGAGATGAACCCCAAGCAGCTGCGTGAAACCACCCTGGATCCCAATACCCGCCGGTTGGTGCAGTTGACGGTGGACGACACGGAAGCCACCGAGAAACTGATGGACATGCTGCTGGCCAAGAAGCGTTCGAGCGATCGCCGTGAATGGCTGGAAACCAAGGGCAACCTGGTCGACCCCCTGGCCTGAGGAAAGAGACAGAATGAACAACAACGATTTCACCATGGAAGGCGTCGAACGCCTGCCATTGCACACCTTTACCGAGCAGGCCTATCTCAACTATTCCATGTACGTGATCATGGACAGAGCCCTGCCGCATATCGGCGATGGCCTCAAGCCGGTGCAGCGACGCATCATCTATGCCATGAGCGAACTGGGGCTGTCGGCCCTGTCCAAGCACAAGAAGTCCGCCCGTACCGTGGGCGACGTGCTGGGTAAGTATCATCCCCACGGTGACTCCGCCTGCTACGAGGCCATGGTCTTGATGGCCCAGCCGTTCTCTTATCGTTATCCGCTGGTGGACGGTCAGGGCAACTGGGGCGCGCCGGACGATCCCAAGTCGTTCGCCGCCATGCGTTATACCGAAGCGCGATTGTCTCGCTTCTCCGAGCTGCTGTTGTCTGAGCTGGGCCAGGGGACGGTAGAGTGGATCCCCAACTTCGACGGCACCATGAAGGAGCCGCGTATGCTGCCGGCCCGGCTGCCCCACATACTGCTGAACGGTATTACCGGTATTGCCGTGGGCATGGCCACCGATATTCCACCGCACAACGTGCGCGAAATCGCCGCGGCCTGTGTGCATATGCTGGACAACCCCAAGGCCACGGTAGAAGAGTTGATGGCCTTCGTAGACGGTCCCGACTACCCGACCCGGGCCGAGATCATCACGCCCAGGGCCGATATTCGCAAAATCTACGAAACCGGTCGGGGCAGCATCAAGATGCGGGCCGTCTACCAGATGGAGCAGGGCGATATCGTGATTACCGCGCTGCCGCATCAGGCCAGTGGCGGCAAGATCCTGGAGCAGATCGCCGGGCAGATGCAGGCCAAGAAGCTGCCGATGGTGGCGGATCTGCGCGACGAGGCGGATCACGAGAACCCGACCCGGCTGGTGATTATCCCCCGATCCAACCGGGTGGACGTGGATCAGCTGATGCAACACCTGTTTGCCAGCACCGATCTGGAGAAGAGCTACCGGGTCAATCTGAATATGCTGGGGCTGGACAGCCGGCCCCAGGTAAAAACGCTGGATCTGATCCTCGGCGAATGGCTGCAGTTCCGCCGGCAGACGGTACGCAACCGGCTGCAATACCGGCTGGACAAGGTCGAGGCCCGGCTGCATATTCTGGCCGGTCTCTTGGTCGCCTTCCTGAGTATCGATGAAGTGATCGAGATCATTCGCAGTGAAGACGAGCCCAGGCCGGTACTGATGAGCCGCTTCGGGCTGACCGAGATCCAGGCCGAAGCCATCCTGGAATTGAAGCTGCGTCATCTGGCCAAGCTGGAAGAAGTGAAGATCCGTGGCGAGCAGGACGAGCTGGCCGCCGAACGCGACAAGCTGGCCCTGTTGCTGGGCTCGGAGCGTCGGCTCAATACCCTGATCAAAAAAGAGATATTGGCCGACGCCGAAAAATACGGTGACGAGCGGCGCTCGCCGCTGGTAGAGCGGGAAGAGGCCAGGGCTCTCAGCGAGAAAGAGCTGATCCCGAGCGAGCCGGTGACGGTGGTGCTGTCGGACAAGGGCTGGATTCGTTCGGCCAAGGGCATGGATGTGGACGGCGCCACCCTGAGTTACAAGGCGGGCGACAGTTTTCTGGATGCGGCCTCCGGGCGCAGCAACCAGATGGCGGTGTTTCTGTCCAGTATCGGTCGCGCCTACGGTCAGGATGCCCACGGCCTGCCCTCGGCCCGGGGACAGGGCGAGCCCTTGAGCGGCCGTTGCAGCCTGAGCCCGGGCGAGCTGGCCAGTTTCGTGCTGATGGGCGACGACGAGCGACTGTTTCTTTTGGCCTCCGATGCCGGTTACGGTTTCGTCTGTCGCTTCGGTGACATGGTCAGCCGCAACAAGAACGGCAAGGCGTTGCTGACGGTACCCGCCGGTGGTGTTGTGCTGAAACCCGTGGCGGTCGAACAGCTGGACAGCAGCCAGTGCCTGGCGGTGACCAATGAAGGCCGCATGTTACTGTTTCCGCTCAAGGATCTGCCGTTGCTGGGCAAGGGCAAGGGCAACAAGATAATCGGCATTCCCGGTGCCAAGGTGCAGGCCCGGGAGGATTTTATCAAGCAGCTGGTGGTGGTGCCTACTGGTGCCAATGTCACCCTGCATGCGGGCAAGCGCAAGCTGACCCTGAAGCCGACCGATCTGGCCCACTACCAGGGCGAGCGCGGCCGTCGCGGCGCCCTGTTGCCCCGCGGCCTGCAGCGGGTGGACAGCCTGGAAATCGAATAAAAAACGTGAGGGACGAGGAGAAAGGCGTGAGGGAATATTTGATGATCCTTCACGTCTCGTCTTTACCCCTCACATTTATTCTGGAGATTCCATCATCGGTGGTGGAGTCTCCCCGTCAAACGGGGTCTGCAGGAAACCGCAGCTGTGTTCTTCGTCATAAAAAAGCCGCAAGCTGTGCTGGCTTGCGGCTTGCGGCTTGCGGCTTGCGGTCAGATCCGGAACTGATTGACCAGCTGTCCCAGCTCTCCGGCCAGTTCGGCCTGTCGGCCGGCGTGATCGGCCACCCGGGTCGATACCAGATTGACCTCGCTGGCAGTGCTATGGATGGCGCCAACATGGGCGTTGATGCTCTCCGTCACCTGGTGCTGCTGTTCGGCGGCGCTGGCAATCTGGGTGGTCATGTCGGTGATCTCGTCTACCGATACCTTGATCGCCTCGAATGCTTCCCGTGCCTGGCCCGATCGTAGCACCACCTGTTCCGACTGCTGCTGGCTGGTCTTCATGTTTTCCACGGCCTGGCGGGTCTGCTGGTTGAGGCTGGCCAACAGGCTGTCGATCTCGGCGGTGGACACCTGGGTGCGTTGTGCCAGGGTTCTCACTTCGTCTGCCACCACCGCGAAGCCTCGGCCCTGCTCCCCGGCCCGGGCGGCCTCGATGGCGGCGTTGAGAGCCAGCAGGTTGGTTTGTTCGGCAATATCGCGGATCACTGCCAGAATGGAGTTGATTCTGCCGCTTTCCGCTTCCAGCTGGCGGATATGCAGTGCCGATTGGCTCAACTGGTCGCTCAGGACCCGTATGCTTGCCTCGGTGTCCAGCATCACTGCCTTCCCCTGTTCGCCGGCCCGCTGGCCCTGGGCCGCCGCCTGGGCCGATCTGTTGCAGCTGTGGGCCACCTCGTTGGCGGAGGCCGACATCTCGGTCAGTGCGGTGGCCATGCGCTCCACTTCCTTCAGCTGATGACCGCTGGCGGTGTCTACCGCCGTTGCGTTTTCACGGCCTAGGGTCGACACGGCGTCGACCTGATGGGCGGTGTCCTTGATGCGAACCACCAACTGCTGGATGGACCCCAGAAACTGATTGAACCAGCGAGCCAGCTCACCGGTTTCGTCCCGGCTGCCGATGGCCAGGCGTCGGGTCAGATCTCCTTCGCCCTGGGCGATGTCCTTGAGCCCACGGCTCACCGCCAGTATGGGCTTGACCAGCAGCCCGGACAGCCACCAAGCCAGCAGTAACACCAGGACTACCACCAGGGCGGTACTGCCCAGCGTGGTCCATAGCATCTGCCGGGCCGGAGCCAGGATCTCGCGTTCCGGCATCAGGGCAATGAACTTCCAGCCGAGGGTGGGTGAAGGGTATACCAGAGCCCGGAAGTCTTCACCGTCGAGTTCCAGCTCAAGCTGGCCTGCGTTTGTGTCGGACAGACGGCGGTAACCTTCGCCTTCCAGTTCGGGCAGGAGACGGAAGTTGTGTTCCGGCCTGGCGGCATCCACCAGCACGGTGCCACCGTCTTCGATCAGCATCAGGTAGCCCTGTTCTCCGAGCCGGGCCTGTTGAGTCATGTTGGTCAGCGCTTTCAGAGACACGTCCATCGACATGACCCCGTAGTCCTGGCCATCCTGGTTCTTGAAGCTGCGTGATACCCCTATCATGGTGTTGTCGTCGGCCGCCCAGTAGTAGGCGCCGGTGCGTATCACCTGGCCGGGGGCCGCCATGGCTTTCTGGTACCATGGACGCAGCCGGGGATCATAGCCGGCGGTGACCTCGCCCAGTGGCCATTGCACATAACCGCCGTCCCGGGTCCCCATGTAGACGTAGGCCAGGCCAGGGTGGCTGTCGGCGAAGCGTTCGAATTCCCGGTAGAGTTCGGCCTCGATGCCGCCGTTGCGATCCGGCGTCATCCGCAGGGCCGGGCCCCGATGATAAGTACTTAGGCTGGTATCGGACCGAGCGATCAAGGAAGAAGAGGCGAGAAAGTCCACGTTCTGACCTATTTGCTCGAAATAGGCACTGAACGCCTGGTCCAGCTTGTGAATTTCACTCTGTCCCTGTTCCAGGAAACGCTCCTCTGCCGACTGGCGGGCCTGGTGGATGGTGAAGGCGGACAGCAGACCTATCGGCAGCAGCGTGGTCAGCAGCAAGGCCAGGATCAGTTTATGTTGGATGCGCATGGGAGCGATGATTCACGAGACGAGTTGAGGGTACACTAGAGTTGCGCCGGACGACATCCGGCGCGGTGTTGCCTGCGTCGTTATCCATTCCGTTTGCGACATCCGCCGGAATAAAAGCGCCCGCCGGCCATATCTGGTGGCACTGGAGTGACGGACGGCTTCAGCGTCAGTTTCCGGTTTCGGTCTGCAGTTTGTCGACAATCGGGCTGTTGGCGGCGGGAAAGTCGTAGCTGTGCAGCTCGGATACCGGTACCCAGCGGCTGGGCTGGCCTTCGAGGCCGTGGGGTTCCCCACTGAAGGCGGTGACCTTGTGGATGTCCAGCGTGACCTGCTTGTCGCCGTAGTCGTGCTCGATACGCATGAAGGGCCGGCAGTCGGTTACCCGAATACCGACTTCTTCTTCCAGCTCCCGAGCCAGGGCCTGGGCTACGGTTTCGCCGGCCTCGACCTTGCCACCGGGAAACTCCCATTTGTGAGCCTGATGCTGGCTGGCACCGCGGCGGCAGATAAAAATTTCGCCATCGGTATTTTCAATCACCCCTACCGCCACCAGCACCGATTTTTTGGCGGTCTCAGTATTCATTTTCGTCATCCTGATCCGGCAGCCAGGCCGGAGCACCGGGAATGCGTTTTTCTTCGTCGGCCCATTCGCCCAGATCGATAAGCTGGCAGCGTTTGCAGCAGAAGGGGCGGAAGGGGCTTTGCTCGTTCCATTCCACCGGCTTTTTACAGGTGGGGCAGGGCACCATGGTGATTTTGTTCATTTGATATTGGCCAATTCAAAGTCGATATTGCCGATTTCGATGTTACCGACCGGCATAAAGCGAATGGTGTAGCGATATTTGTTGCCGCTGACCACCGGATAGACGGCCAGTTCTGTCGGCAGACGCAGGCGGATCATCTCGGTCTGTTCGGCATTGTCCTGAAAGAAGCCATTGCTGGCCTGCTGGGGCCTGAATTGGCCGACTTCCCGCCACAGGGTCAGCAGTAGTTCCAACCCCTGTTGCAGCAGTTGCAGCTGTGCCAGCCAGCCGTCGATATCCTGCTGCTGGTTGATGCCGGGTTGATGCAACCAGTAGTGCAACTGGGGAACGTCGAAGGCGCAGAGGCCGCCGGGAATGGCAAAGCGGCTGCGGACGGCCGACAACAGCTTGTCTTCGCGCAGCAATTGGCCCAGGCGGGCGGCCCGAGGCAGCTGCTGGTTCAAATCGGCCAGCTGCTGTTCCAACTGGGCCAGGGCGGCGGCATCGACGCCGGGCGCCAGGGCCCAGGCGGCCAGCTTGTTTTTCTGGATATCCAGATCCTTGGCCAGGTCGGTACGGATATCACAGCGTTCCAGCAGCTCCATGATATCCAGCAGCGCCTTGAACAGCGCTATGGTCTGGCCGCCGGCGCTTAGGCTGCGGCACTGGTGAATTTGCTGCAGCAGCTCGTTGAGGCGCAAGTAATTGCGACACTTTTCATTGAGAGGATATTCGTAAACCAGTGATGACATAAGGCTCCGGCCCGCAGGGTGAAGGCTGTAATAACGGCAAGTTTACCCGCATCAGTCGGTAATAAACAAATCGAGCAGTCGGTTAAGAAAGCGTCGACCCAGGGGCGTCACCTGCCAGTGTGTTCCATCGTCCGCCAGCAAATCCAGGCGCCGCGCCTCTGCCAGCGGGGCTTGCAGTTGTGAGACAGACAGCCCGGTCAGGGCCTGGAGTTCATGCTGAGGGATGGGCTCGAACAGTCGCAATCGATTCATGAAGTATTCCAGCGACAGTTCCTGCGCCGCAATGGGCCAGTACTGATCCAGATAGGGGCGGCCCGGCTCCAGATAGCCCTTGGGATGCTTGACCTTGACGGTGCGTACCAGCTTGCCTTCGAGCGGCAGTGTGATTTTGCCGTGGGCGCCACAGCCGATACCCAGATAGTCACCGAAGCGCCAATAGTTGAGATTGTGTTGCGCTTCATGGCCCGCTCTGGCGTAGGCAGACACCTCGTACTGGTGATAGCCGTGGGCCAGCAGAAGCTCATGGCCCCGCTCGTAAATATCGGCCAGCACTTCGTCTTCCGGCAGCGCCGGCGGGCGTGAGGCGAAGGGGGTGTTGGGCTCTATGGTGAGCTGATACCAGGACAGATGCGGCGGCGCCAGGGCGATGGCCTGCTCCAGATCCGACAGGGCATCGCTCAGGCTCTGCTCGGGCAGGCCGTGCATCAGGTCCAGGTTGAAGGTGTTCAGGCCCACGCTCGCGGCTTCGCGGGCGGCAAAGCGGGCCTGCTCCGGATCGTGGATACGGCCCAGGCGACGCAGTTGTTCGGACTGAAAACTCTGAATACCGATAGAGATTCGGTTGACGCCTGCAGCCTTGAAGCCGGCGAAGCGGCCGGCTTCGACCGTGCCCGGGTTAGCTTCCAGAGTGATTTCGATCCGGTCGCGAAAGGGGATCAGCTGTTGGACGCCGCTCAGCAGTCGGCCGATGGCCTCGGGTGTCAGCAGGCTGGGCGTGCCGCCACCGATAAAGATACTGTGAAGTGCACGCCCCTGGGCCAGATGCAGATCCTGGCGCAGGTCATCCAGCAGCGCCGTGATATAGGCCTGCTCGGGAATCGTTTCTTTCATGGCGTGGGAGTTGAAGTCGCAGTAGGGGCACTTCTGCACACACCAGGGAATATGAATGTAGAGGCTGAGCGGCGGTAAGTGCAGCATCAGACTTGTTGCTCCTGCAGCAGGATCAGCAGCTGGCGCAAGGCCTGGCCGCGGTGACTGAGGCGGTTTTTCTCGGCGGCGCCGAGTTCGGCGGCGGTTTTACCGGCTTCGGATACGAAGAAGACGGGGTCGTAGCCGAAGCCCTGCTCACCCTGGGGCTGCTCGGTGATGCTGCCCTGCCAGGAGCCGCAGCAGATCAGCGGAGTGGGATCGTGCGCATGGCGCATATAAACCAGCACACACCAGAAGGTGGCGTTGCGCTGTTCGGCCGGCACGCCGTTCAGTTCGGACAGCAGCAGCTCCAGGTTCTGCCGGTCGCTGGCTCCCACTCCGGCAAAGCGGGCGGAATAAACGCCGGGACGTCCGTCGAGTGCATCCACCGCCAGCCCGGAGTCATCGGCGATGGCCGGCAGTCCGGTCACGGCCGCCGCATGGCGAGCCTTGATAATGGCGTTTTCGACGAAGGTGGTGCCGGTTTCATCGGCGTCGTTCACGGCCAGTTCGGTCTGGGGGATCACCGTCATGCCCAGCTCACCGAGCAGACTTTGCAGTTCGGCAACTTTTTTGGCATTGCCGGAGGCCAGTACTATCTGCTTGCTCACCTTAAGCTCCTGTCAGGCGTCTGACCGTGCATGATAACACCACAGCAGAAAGATGTGAGGGGGCACTCTTCACCCCCTCACGACTTACATCTCACAAGGAAAATGGCTCAGTCGGTATAGAAGGTATGGCGGAAGGAAAATTCACCACCCTGGGTGGGGCTTTGAATGTCGATGGTGAACAGCACGTTGTCTTCGTTGCGATAAGGATACTCGGCGATGTAGTAGACGGCGTCGCCTTCCCGCACCGTCTGGAATTCCAGCTTGCGCACGGTACCGATCAGCGTCTTGCCCTGGCCGCTGAGATTGACCTGCTGGGGCTTGCCGTCTTTGTCGTGTATTGCAATATTCAGGATGCCGTTGTAGCGGCTGCGTTCTATCTGATAGCTGCGTGCCACCTCGGGAGTGAGAAAGGTGGATGGCAAGGCGCTGTAATGAACGGTCCAGTTGCCTACCCGGGTTTCGGTGGCCTGGCCGTGGGCAGCAAACAACAGCACCAGAGTGGCCCATATTATTTTGAACATAATCCTTCCTTAATTCTTGAAGTCTTGTTACTTAGTTTAGGCCGAGTTGGGCAGGAATTCCGCCAGAGCCGGGGGGATGACCCGGGGGAACTCGACCACCAGCTTCTTGTGGCGGCTGCTTTCACCGCCGAGCAAGATCACCCGTGACCTGGCTACCCGACATTGTTTGGCCAGCCATTTCAGCAGGTAGGCATTGGCCTTGCCATCCACCGGCGGGGCGGTAATGGCGATTTTGAGTTCGTTGCCGTGCAGGCCGAGAAACTGATCCCGGCTGGCCTTGGGTTGCAGATACAGACTGAGGAAGAGCCGGTCCTGCTCCAGCCGGACCGGCTGATTTACAGTTGCCACCACAGCTGACCAAACAAATCTCCCATCAGCCAGTTGAGGGCCTGCAGGCCGATAAAGGCCAGCAGCATGGACAGGTCCAGGCCCCCCATGGGAGGAATAATACGACGCAGCGGCGCCAGCAGGGGTTCGGTCAGCTGGAACATCACGTATTCAATCTGGCTGCGCCCCTGGCTGACCCAGCTCAGCAGCGCGCGGATGATCAGGATCCAGAACAGCATGACACCGGCTTTTTTCAGCACGGTAATCAGCCCCACCAGCAGTACTGTACTCCAGTCGGCGTAGAGTACGTTCATGGCCTTGAACAGCATCAGTTTCGCCGTAGCCACCAGCACCGCCAGCACCACGGCGGCAAAGTCGATACCGAAAAAACCGGGGATGAAACGGCGCAGCGGCTTCAGTACCGGGTTAGTGGCCTTGACCACGAACTGGCTGAAGGGGTTGTAGAAGTCGGCCCTGGCCAGTTGCAGCCAGATACGCAGCAGCACCACCATCAGGTAAAGATCGAAAAGGGTATTAATCAGGTAGTAAGCAGTATTCATTATTGTTCCTTAGAGCTGCGTTTCCAGTTCCCGCGCCCGCGCCACTGCGGCGTCCATGGCGTCGGTCACCAGTTGTTCCAGTCCCTGCTCCTGAAAGCAGCGAATGGCTTCGGCGGTGGTACCGCCTTTTGATGTGACCTGGGCACGAAGCGCCCCCAGACTGGTGTCGGGGTTGGCGGCGACCATGTTGGCGGCGCCCAGCGCGGTTTGCTGCACCAGCAGGCGGGCTTCCTGTTCATTGAAACCGGATTTCTGTGCCTGGGCGGCCATGGCTTCCATGAACAGGAAAAAATAGGCGGGTGCACTGCCGGCGGCGGCGATGACCTGGTTGATGCCGTCTTCCTGTGCCACCCACAGGGTCTTGCCTACCGCCTGCATCATCTGTTCGCAGTAATCCCGATCCGCCTGTTCGACATGGTCTCTGGCATAGAGACCCGTCATGCCGAGCCCCAGCAAGGAGGGGGTGTTGGGCATGGTGCGTATTATGCGGTTCTGGCCGGTCATCTGCCCGAGGCGGGTCACACTGATGCCGGCGGCAATGGAAATCAGCAACTTGCCGTCGAGCCCGCCGGTTGACTGCAGCAGCGCTTCCAGCATGCTGGCCATCATCTGCGGTTTGACCGCCAGTACCACCGCCTCGGCCCAGTTGGCGGCCTCGGCATTATCCTGGGTGGTGTGAATACCGAAATCGGTCGCCAGCGCATCCAGCTTGGGGCGAGACGGGTTGGCGGCCATGATGGCGTCGGCCGGGTAGCCGGACTGGATCAGGCCGGAAATCAGGCTGCGAGACATGTTGCCCGCGCCGATAAAGACGAGTTTTCTGTGTTCCATCAATGATCACTCAAGGGTTGCGAGAGCCAAATATAGCCGTGCCAACCCTTACCAGGGTGCTGCCACAGGCCACTGCGAGTTCGAGATCCTTACTCATCCCCATCGATAGTGTGTCCATCTGAGGATATTTTTCCGCCATTCTATCAAAGAGTTGCTTCAACTCTAGTAATTGCGTCCGCAGTCGGTCGGAATTGTCGGTGGCCTCCGGTATTGCCATCAGGCCGCGCAGACATAATCCGGGTAACGAACTGATTTGTCGGGCCAGTTCTTCCACCTGCCCGGGCAGCAGGCCGGATTTGCTGTCTTCTCCGCTGACATTGACCTGCAGGCAGATATTGAGCGGTCGCATATTGCCCGGCCGCTGGGCGCTGAGCCGCTGTGCTATTCTGAGCCGGTCCACACTTTGCACCCAGTCGAAGGACTCGGCCACCTGACGGCTTTTATTGGACTGTAGCGGGCCTATCAGGTGCCAGCGAATATCGGGGCACTCGGCCTTGAGGCTGGCGATTTTATCGACGGCTTCCTGTACGTAGTTTTCACCGAACTCGCGTTGCCCGGCGGCATAGGCGGACAGCACATCGGCGGCGGGTTTGGTCTTGCTTACAGCCAGCAGCTGAACATCATCGGGATGGCGATCACAGGCTTTGGCAGCGGCGCTGATTCTGTCGTGAACTGTGTGCAGGTGCTGTACGATAGTATTCATATGAGTAATAAACCGAGAGCGACGGGGAGAGGGTATGGATATTACGGAATTATTGGCGTTTAGTGTAAAGCATAATGCATCGGATCTGCACCTGTCAGCCGGGGTTTCGCCGCAGATACGGGTCGATGGCGAAGTGCGCAAGATCAATTTGCCGGAGATGGATCACAAGGAAGTGCAACGGCTGGTGTATGACATCATGAACGATCGTCAACGCAAGGAGCTGGAAGAAAACCTGGAAGCCGATTTTTCCTTCGAATTGCCGGGTCTGGCCCGCTTCCGGGTCAATGCCTATCATCAGGCCCGGGGCGCGGCGGCGGTCTTCCGGGTGATCCCCAGCGAGGTCTGGAGTCTGGATCAACTGGGCGGGCCGGATATTTTCCGTCGCATCGCCGAATATCCCCGTGGTTTGGTGCTGGTGACCGGGCCGACCGGTTCCGGTAAATCCACCACTCTGGCGGCGATGGTCGACCATATCAATGAGAACTACAACAAGCATATCCTCACCATCGAAGATCCTATCGAATTCGTGCACAGCAACAAGAAATGCCTGGTCAACCAGCGGGAAGTGCACAGAGACACCCATTCGTTCAGTAACGCCTTGCGTTCGGCCCTGCGGGAGGATCCGGATATTATCCTGGTGGGAGAGCTCAGGGATCTGGAAACCATTCGGCTGGCGCTGACCGCGGCCGAAACCGGCCACCTGGTATTTGGCACCCTGCATACCTCGTCGGCGGCGAAGACCATAGACCGTATCGTCGATGTTTTTCCGGGGGCCGAGAAAGACATGGTACGATCCATGCTTTCCGAATCGCTGCGGGCGGTGATCTCCCAGACCTTGCTGAAGAAGGAAAATGGCGGTCGAATCGCCGCCCACGAGATCATGCTGGGCACCACGGCGATCCGCAACCTGATCCGGGAAGATAAGGTGGCGCAGATGTATTCGGTGATCCAGACCGGCATGGCCCACGGCATGCAAACCATGGATCAGTGTCTGAAGCTGCTAGTCAGCAGCGGCATGGTGGCCCCGGTAGAAGCCCGTACCAAGGCGGTGGATCCGCAAAGCATTTGATAGCTGGAGGTTATATGACGCTAACGCCCTTACTGCAGGCCATGCAGGACAAGCAGGCCTCGGATATGTATATCTCCGTCGGCGTACCGCCGACGATAAAAAGCCAGGGGCGTCTGGAGCGGGTGACCGACACGGCACTGACCCCGGAAACGGCGCTGGCGCTGGTGGAATCCTGCATGAACGATGACTGGCGCGAGCGCTTTCATCGCCAGAAAGAGGCCAACTTTGCCATCAGCGACGAACAGCTGGGCCGTTTTCGGGTCAGCGCCTTCTGGCAGCAGGAGCATGCGGGCATGGTGATTCGGCGTATCGAAAGCCGGATCCCTACCTTCGATGAGCTGTACCTGCCCGAGATCTTGCAGGAAGTGGCCATGGCCAAGCGGGGGCTGGTATTGTTCGTGGGCGGCACCGGTTCCGGCAAATCGACCTCGCTGGCGGCGATGATAGGCCACCGTAACCGTCATTCGGACGGCCACATCCTCACCATAGAGGATCCGGTGGAGTATGTTCATCAGCATGACAGATCCATCATCACCCAGCGAGAGGTGGGCACCGATACCGAGTCTTTCGATGCGGCCCTGAAAAGCTCCCTGCGTCAGGCTCCGAACGTGATTTTGATTGGTGAAATTCGCTCGGAAGAAACCATGGGCTATGCGCTGTCTTTCGCCGAAACCGGCCACCTGTGCATGGCTACCCTGCATGCCAACAACGCCAACCAGGCGCTGGACAGGATCATGCATCTGGTGCCGGAAAGCAAACATCGCCAGTTGCAGTTTGATCTGTCGTTCAACCTCAAGGCGATAGTGGCCCAGCAGTTGATCCCGACCCAGGATGGCCGGCAGCGTCGCGGCGCCTTCGAGATCCTGCTCAATACCCCCTTGATATCGGATCTTATCCGCAAGGGGGACATGCATAAGTTGAAAGAGGTGATGAGCAAGTCTCGCGAACAGGGCATGCAGACCTTCGATCAGGCACTGTTTGATCTTTATAGCCAGAACCATATAGGCTACAGCGAAGCGCTGGCCTATGCCGACTCGCCCAACGATCTGCGCCTGATGATCAAGCTGCAGGGCGGCGGTGGCATGGATGCCGGCCTGCTCGACAACGTGACCATAGAGTCCGATTAACCCATATTTTTACGGCCCCATCACGACCCCATGCCGTGATGGGGCCGTTTGTGACAGCTATTTAGAGGCCCTTCATGCTAATAGTGGTTTCCCCCGCCAAGACCCTCGATTTTGACACGCCACCTGTGATTGCCGATTTTACCCGGCCCGAGCTGCTGGATCACTCGGCCGAGCTTATCGAGCGCGCGCGCCAGCTAACGCCGGCCGAGATTGGCAGGCTGATGGGGATCAGCGACAAGCTGTCCGGGCTCAATGCCGCCCGTTTTGCCGACTGGCAGCCGGATTTTACCCCGGCCAATGCCAAGCAGGCGTTGCTGGCATTCAAGGGCGATGTCTATACCGGGCTGGACGCCGAGAGCCTGGCCCCGGAGGATTTCGCCTTCGCCCAGTTGCACCTGCGTATGCTCTCCGGCCTTTACGGGCTGTTGCGTCCCCTGGATCTGATGCAGGCCTATCGACTGGAAATGGGGACCAAACTGGACAACGATCGGGGCAAGGATCTGTACCAGTTCTGGGGCGACATCATCACCGACAAGCTCAATGAGGCGCTGGCGGCGCAGGGTGACAACGTGCTGATCAACCTGGCCTCCAACGAATACTTCAAGTCGGTGAAGCCGAGAAAGCTGGACGGCCAAATCATCACGCCGGTATTCAAGGACTGCAAGAAGGGCCAGTACAAGATAATCAGCTTCTATGCCAAGAAGGCGAGGGGCATGATGGCGCGCTACATCATAGAGCAGCGCCTGACCGAGGTGAGTCAGCTGACTGCCTTCGATACCGCCGGTTACTACTTTGTGGAAGCGGAGTCGACGGCCACCGAGCTGGTGTTCAAGCGGGAAGAACAATAAAAGAGCCTTCAGCAGGAAAAAAGGGCCCTCAGCAAGAAAAATAGCAGAAAGTCGGAACCTTTCGGTCCGGCCGCCCTCTGAATAGGTGTGCTTACTGAATTTGAATCCTCTCTCTTCTTCATTTTTTGACCGGTCCCGATGGGCCGGTTTTTTTATGGGCCGGTTTTGATACCTACCTCACTAAGCACTCGCTCTGCTTTACGGCTCGGTATGCATAGGGCAAAGGGCCGGCTCGCGGTGTGGCATGACACTCGCTGTTTCAGCCATCGCCAAACGCAGATGGCCTTAGCCCATGGCGTGCCGTGGGGCGGCTGTGCTGCTCTGAGCCCGGGTTTGATAATGAGCAGATGTTGATTCAAATTGGCATAACAAAGAGCCTTCAGCAATAAAAACAAAAAAAGCCGGAACCTTTCGGTCCGGCCGCTCTCTGAATAGGTGTGCTTACTGAATTTGAATTCTCTCTCTTCTTCATTTTTTGACCGGTTCCGATGGGCCGGTTTTTTTATGGCCGGCTTTACTGACGGCGCTTTACTGGTCCCACAGGGTTTTGGCGTTGTCGGCGGTGCGGCGCCCGCGCAGTTGGCGGCGCTCATGTTGATCCGGCTCCCATCGGATCAGATCCCGTCGGTCCAGGATCTGCCGTCGGTGTGCCTGTCGCCGTTCCGTGCCCGAATAATGCTTCAACATGAGCATGCCTCCGTTTTTCTCTAAGCATAGTCGAGCATTATCAGGCCGATGCGCCGCCAGCCGTCAGCCTTATTCTGCGTCCTTGTTGCCCTCAACCTTCTTGCCGGCGGCTTTCTTGGTCCCCTCGGGTTTTCTGGTGGCGTCCGGCTTGGCACCGGCCCATTTCGGCTTGCCCTTGGCCTTGGTATCACGCAGGCGCACCTTTTCTTTCTTCTTGGGCTGCAGGGCTTTGGCCTTCTTGCCTTTGCTGTCGCCGTCTTTCTTCTTGCGTGAAGCCACCCTGGCTTCTTTATGTCTGGGGCGCAGTTCGTCGATGACCCGGCGCTTGAGCACTTCTTCGGTATATTTTTCTACCCGAACCAGCAGGGGCATGTCGTGGGCTTCTACCAGGCTGATGGCGGTACCCTTCTGACCGGCGCGGCCGGTACGACCGATGCGATGGACATAGACGTCTGCGGTACGCGGCATGTCGTAGTTGATCACATGGCTCACCTCGGGTAAATCGATACCGCGGGATGCCACGTCGGTGGCCACCAGAATATTGACCCTACCGATACGAAAGCGACCGAGTGCCTCGATGCGTTTTTCCTGCTCCATTTCACCGCGCAGCCAGGCATTGTGCAGCCCTTCCTGCTGCAGGCGGCTGGCCAGCTCCATCAGGCGATCCCGGGTCTTGACGAAGATGATGCTGCGAGTGACGTCGGGCTGACGCAGCAGGTGGGTCAGCAGGGCAAACTTGTGCTCGGGATTATCCGCCAGGTGCACCCACTGGTTGATTTTCTTGCGTTCGCTGCGAGGAGGCGCGGCGGTAATTTCAACCGGATCCTTCAGCAGATCGGCGGCAAACTTCACCAGGCCTCGGCCTTCCAGGGTAGCGGAAAACAGCATGGTCTGCCGGCGCCAGCGGGCTTCGGCGGCGATGCGATCCACATCCTTGATAAAGCCCATGTCCAGCATGCGGTCTGCTTCATCCAGCACCAGCATTTCGATATCGCGGCTGTCGAAAGACTCTTCATCCATGTATTGCAGCAACCGACCCGGGGTAGCGACCACTATGTCGGTGGTCTTGGTCAGGGCGGGCAGGTGCTGGCTTTCATGGACTCCGCCGGTGATCACTTCCACACGGAGGGCGGTGTCTTTCAATATTTTTTTGGCATCGTTGGCGATCTGTATGGCCAGCTCGCGCGTTGGCGTCAGGATCAGGATACGGGCAGGGCCGGCCTGGCGACGAGGAAAGTCCAGCAGGTGCTGACAAACCGGCAGCAGAAACGCCGCCGTCTTGCCGGTGCCGGTGGGGGCGGATGCCATTATGTCCCGTCCGCTCATGGCTTCGGGGATGACCTGGCTCTGAATGGTGGTCGGTTTGGCATAGCCCATGCCAGCCAGGGCGCGGACCAGGATGGGATCCAGTTCCAGTTGCTCGAAGGTCATACTGCTCATGATCGGTCTCGTCAGCCTGTAAAAGGCGGGTATTATAGGGGAACTCGGACAAAAAAACCTGACAGGATCAGCATGGGTAGCCGCGGTTTTACTTTCAAGCAGTTTCACATCAATCACGACCGTTGTGCCATGAAGGTGGGCACAGACGGCATTCTGCTCGGCGCCTGGGCACCGATAGGCTCTGCCCGCCGCATTCTGGACGTCGGCACCGGCTCGGGCCTGGTGGCGCTGATGCTGGCTCAGCGCAGCGATCCCGACGTAAAAGTTGTCGGGTTGGAGCTGGACGAAACCGCCGCCGGGCAGGCCGCAGAAAACGTGGCGGCATCGCCCTGGCCGCAAAAAGTCGGTATCGAGCAGGGGGCTTTGCAGCAGTACTCGGCGCCGGTGTTCGATCTGATGGTGTCCAATCCGCCGTATTTCGGGCACGGCCAGCGGCTCAGTAGCGCCGCCCGGGCCGATGCGCGTCACACCGGCAGCCTGACGCTGGCCGAGTTGTTCCGCCACGGCAAACGCCTGTTAACCGATGAAGGGAGTGTGGCGCTGGTGTTACCGGTGCAGGCGTTGGCGGAAGCCATGGAGCAGGCCGCCTCAAATGGCTTCTATTTGGCGGAAAAGCAAGACGTTATCACTAAAGAAGGCAAGCCGGCGGCTCGTTTTTTATTGTGCTTTGTTAGAGTTAAATGCTGCACATCTGCCGGTGTTATCATCATTAATACTGGATATGGTGGTTATGGCGATACATATGTAGGATTGGTGGCTCCCTTCTATTTGAAGATGTAAATTTCGCCTTGAATCTGTTTTTCACATCATTATGCTACCGGCATGCTCGGCGGCCGTCAGATTTCAGTATTTTTACCGTATATTTCTGATGGCAGGCCGTATCGTTAATGTCGTTAGTTTCCAAACGAAACTTTCATTATGCGGGCAGCCGCAATGAGGTTTGCAGTGAACAGATCCTTATCCACTTTTGATGTGATGGGCCTGGGGTTTATGACCTTCGCCTTCTTCCTGGGCGCCGGGAATATCATATTCCCGCCCCTGGCCGGTTTTCTGGCCGGTGAAAACCTGAACAGTGCCATGTTCGGCTTCTTGATCACCGCCGTCGGCCTGCCGCTGGTGACCCTGATTGCCGCCGCCCTGGCCGGTGGTGGTCTGCCGACCATGGGCCGTTATCTGCCGGCCACGGTCATCACCGTGATGGCGACCGCCATCTTCATCATCATAGGCCCGGCCTTCGCGGCACCCCGTACCGGCCTGGTGGCCTACGAGATGGGCCTGAAGCCGTTTCTGAATGATCCCGGTCAGACCACACTGACCTTCTATACCATAGCTTTCTTCGGCCTGGTGCTGCTGCTGTCGCTCAATCAGGGACGACTGCTGGATGCGGTAGGCAAGGTGCTGACCCCCATTCTGCTGCTGCTGCTGGTGGCACTGGCGGTGGCGGTGTTCGTCAGCCCCCAGGGCACCCAGCCAGAAGTGGCCGACGCCTATCTGACCCAGCCCTTCGTGAAAGGCTTTATCGAAGGCTATAACACCATGGATACCTTCGCCGCCTTGATGTTCGGCATGCTGATCCTGGACGTGTTGCGCCAGAAGGGCGTGACCGAGACCCGTGCCCAGTCCCGCTATCTGATGATAGCGGCGCTGATTGCCGCCGCCGGTCTGGGCTTCGTTTATGTATCCCTGTTTATTCTGGGTGGTACCAGTCTGGGTGTGGTGGAGTCGGCCAGCAACGGCGGCGAGATCATCAGCGCCTATGTGTTGTCGCTGTTCGGTGCTCCGGGCCTGTGGATTCTGGCGGCCATCGTCTCACTGGCCTGTATCACCACGGCCGTGGGGCTGGTGTCGTCCTGTGCCGATTACTTCCATCGCCTGACCGGCAAGGGCAGTTATCGCGGCTGGGTTGTCATCAACGCTCTGGCCTGTATGCTGGTGGCCAACGTGGGCCTGAATACCCTGATTTCGGTGTCCATTCCGGTACTGGTGGCCTGTTATCCGGTGGCGGTGGCACTGGTGATGGCAACCTATCTGACCCCGTTGATGCGTGCTCCCGTGTTCGCCTTCCGCTTGATCATGGTCGTGGCCTTTGCCTTCGGCCTTATTGACGGCATGCAGGCGGCGGGTCTGAACATGAGCGCCTTCACCTTACTGCCGATGTTCGATATCGGTATGGCCTGGGTGTTGCCGACTCTTGCCGCCGCCGTGATTGGACTGGCGGTTGGCAAGAGCAGGCAGGCAGCGGTAGCGTAAACTGGACTTTACTCCGGTATCATCCCCAGGGCGGCGCAGGCCGCCCTTTTTAATGCCTGTCATTTATTGTTTTCTGGCATAGGGCCAAGAGGCTGACTCATAAAATCGGTTACTCAATGTTTGAAATAGGGGCGGTAGGTTAGAATTAGGTTCATCGGGACGGCGCCAAGCGGCCGCGGCATCGGCTCAGAGGGGCTGACTTATTGCACCATCATCAGGGATGTAACATGAAAGCAAACACCTTCGCCTCGACGAGCAAGTATATGGATCTCCTGCTTGATGTCATTTGTGTGGTGGATAAAGAAGGGCGCTTTGTCTACGTGAGTGCTGCTTGCGAGCGTATATTTGGTTATACCCCGGAAGAAATGGTTGGCAGGTCCATGATCGAGTTGGTCTTTCCCGAAGACAGAGAATGTACCCTGCAGGCCGCCGCCGAGATCATTTCCGGCGAACCCCGGCCCCACTTTGAGAACCGCTATGTGCGCAAAGATGGCCAGGTAGTCAACATCATGTGGTCGGCCCGCTGGTCGGAAGCTGACCAGGTACGAATTGCGGTGGCCAGGGACATCACCCTCAGCAAACGGGCGGAGCAGATGCAAGCGGCACTGTACGCCATCTCCGAAGCAGTTCATGAGGTGGATGATCTGGGCACCCTGTTCCAGCGGATTCACAGGATCATAGGGACCTTGCTGCCGACGACGCATTTTTACATTGCGCTTTATGATGAAGTGAGCGGCGAGGTGAGCTTTCCCTATCATGTTGATGAGTCCGCTCCCTTGCCAGCTCCACAACAGATCGACTCGGACACACTCTGCAACCGGGTCATTCGTGATGGCCAGACGTTGCTGCTGACCTCGGAAGATGAACCGGGGAGCGCCGAAGCCTCGGTAGCCTGTTCTCTCTGTGGACACTATTTGAAAAGTTCGTTGGGTGTTCCGCTTCGGTCTCGCAATGGCACCATCGGCGCCTTGATTGTGCAGAGCTGCGCCGAGCATGCCCGTTATACGGAAAGGGATCGGGAACTGCTGCAGTTTGTATCCAGGCAAGTTGCCGATGCCATCGAACGAAAACAAATGATGGATCGTCTGCAGCATATTGCCCTGCATGATCAGCTTACCGGCTTGCCCAATCGGGCGTTGTTCCATGACCGCATGCAACTGGCATTGGCCAAGGCACGACGTCATCAGGGACAGCTGGCCCTGCTCTACCTGGATCTGGACAAGTTCAAGGCGGTCAACGACACCTTCGGCCATATGATTGGCGATCTTCTGTTGGAAAAAGTGGCCCGGCGGCTTGAGTTGTGTATGCGCAAGTGCGATACGCTGGCGAGGCTGGGTGGCGATGAATTTGTGGTATTACTGGAGACCATTGAACAGCCAGAGCAAGCCGCGCTGGTGGCAGAAAAGATCCGTCATGCGTTCGCCAGCCCCTTTGACCTGGCGGGGCGCCAGGTGCATATTCTGCCGAGTATCGGCATTGCGCTTTTTCCCCTTCATGGAAGTGATGAGGAACAACTGTTGCGCCATGCGGATGACGCCATGTACTCGGCAAAAAAATTAAGGGCCCCGAGGCGAAAGGCGTTCTGAACATATTTATGCCCCGGGGAGTCCCCGGCCGGTAAACCGTGGGGGTTACAGGCTGGCCATTTCTTCCAGTATCTGCTCCACCCAGGTCTGGATACGGTTGTCGGTGTCGTCGTACTGGTTGGCTTCATCGAGCGAAAGGCCAACGAAATAGTCACCATCTTCGGTCAGCGCCTTCGAGGCTTCGAACTCGTAGCCCTTGTTGGGCCAGTAGCCCACTATGGTGGCGCCACGGGCGGTGACCTTGTCGTGCAGCATGCCCAGGGCATCCTGAAACCATTCGCCATAACCGAGTTGATCGCCCATGCCGAACAGGGCCACGACATGACCTTCCAGACTCAGGTCGTCTATTTGGTCCCAGTGGGATTCCCAGTCTTCCTGCAGTTCGCCAAAGTCCCAGGTGGAAATGCCGAAGATCAGTATGGGATAGTCTTCGGCGCGCTTGAGCGACACATCCTTGATATTATGCAGGTCGACCAGATCGGCTCCGAGCTGGGCGCCAATCTTTTCGGCCGCCATTTCGGTATAGCAGGTGGTTGAGCCGTAAAATAAACCGATATTCATGGGGTTCCGTTATCTCTTCAGACAATGGTGCCATCATAACAGAAGCCCGCGCACAGGGCAGAGTCCGGAGTACCGATGAGTTACCCCCTGGTAGAACAATTTGTGGATGCCCTCTGGCTGGAAAAAGGCCTGGCGGATAACACCCTGGCCTCTTACCGCAGCGATCTGTCGCACTTTGCCGGCTGGCTGGACGGAGAAGGCTGCAGTCTGCTGGCGGTAGATGGCCTGAGGTTGCAGCAGTATCTGGCCCATCGGCTGGATCTGGGCTTCAAGGCCAGCAGTACCGCCCGCATGCTGAGCGTGCTGCGCCGCTTTTTTCAGTACCTGCATCGGGAGCAATTGCGAGCAGATGACCCCAGCATCCTGATTGCCGGACCCAAGTTGCCGAAGCGACTACCCAAGGATCTGAGTGAACAGCAGGTGTCCAGCCTGTTGCAGGCGCCTCAGGTGGAAGACCCGCTGGAGTTGCGCGACAAGGCGATGCTGGAGCTGTTGTATGCCACCGGATTGCGGGTGACCGAACTGGTCAGCCTGTCGATGGAAAGTGTCAGTCTACGCCAGGGCCTGGTGCGGGTTACGGGCAAGGGCAACAAGGAGCGGCTGGTGCCGATGGGGGAAGAAGCGCTGTATTGGCTGACCCGATATCTGAAAGAGGGGCGGGCGATCTTGCTGGGCGAGCAATCGTCCGACGTGGTGTTTCCTTCCCGTCGGAGCCGGCAGATGACTCGCCAGACCTTCTGGCACCGCATCAAGCTTTATGCTCAGCGTGCCTGCATCGGCATAGAGCTGTCGCCCCACACTCTGCGCCACGCCTTCGCGACCCATCTGCTCAACCACGGCGCCGATCTGCGGGTGGTACAACTGCTGCTGGGCCACTCGGACCTGTCTACCACCCAAATTTACACCCACGTCGCTACCCACCGACTCAACGCCCTGCACGAAGAGCATCACCCACGGGGCTAGTTCGGCTGTGCTGCTGGGGGAAAGAGACAACAGGTTTGCCTCTTCTTGAGCACCGAGTTGCCTGAAGGCGGAGACAACTGGCGAGTCGGCGGAGTAGATTCCTTTGGCCGTCGAACACCATCCCGCCGGCGATTGCAAATCCACCCCGGCGCGGTTAGTGTTGGCGACCTGTTTAAAAAACCAGTGCATCTATGTCTGCCATCAACACCGCCACCGATTCTGCCCGCTCGCGACTGCCCATTCGACGACGTGAAACCGTTCCTCATCAATTGCCGGCCGACCTGGCACCCATACTGCAGCGGCTCTATGCCAGCCGTGGTCTGGTGCGGCCCGAACAGCTCAATCTGCAAGCCGGTGCCCTGCTCAAGCCCGGCTTCAAGGGCATGGCCGAGGCGGTGGTGTTGCTGGAACAGGCCCTGGCCGGGCAGCGCAACATCTTGATAGTGGGCGACTTCGATTGCGATGGTGCCACCAGCTCGGCGCTGATGGTGCACGGCCTGCGCGCCATGGGGGCACAGAAGGTCGCTTATCTGGTGCCCAACCGCTTCGACTATGGCTATGGCCTCAGCCCGCAAGTGGTGGAAGAAGCCATTTCACTGGGAGCCGAGCTGCTGATCACCGTCGATAACGGCATTTCCAGCATCGCCGGGGTGGCGGCGGCCAGGGCGGCGGGCATGCAGGTGATCGTCACCGATCACCACCTGCCGGGCGAAGAGATCCCGGAGGCGGATGCCATCGTCAACCCCAATCAGCACGGTTGTGACTTCCCCTCCAAGAACCTGGCCGGGGTGGGCGTGGCCTTTTATCTGCTGCTGGCGTTGCGGGCCGCGCTGACCGAGCATGGCTGGTTCGGCAAGCTGGGCATCACGGCACCCAACATGGGCGAGTACCTGGATCTGGTGGCGCTGGGCACGGTGGCGGATGTGGTGGCGCTGGACGAAAACAACCGGGTGCTGGTGTATCAGGGCTTGCAGCGGATGCGGGCGGGTCGGCTGCGGCCCGGCATTCAGGCGTTAATCGATATTTCTGGGCGCAATCAGCAGCGGCTGGTGGCCACGGATCTCGGCTTCGCCCTGGGGCCCCGGCTCAATGCGGTGGGGCGACTCGACGACATGTCGATGGGCGTGGCCTGTCTGCTCAGCGAAAACCTGGACGAGGCGCGCAAGCTGGCGGCCATGATGGACGAGCTCAATCGGGAGCGTAAGGCCATAGAGGCCGGCATGCAGCACGAAGCGCTGGCCAGCCTGACCAAGGTGCGCATCAGCGACGGCGAATTGCCTTCGGGTCTGGTGCTGCATCAGGATGACTGGCATCAGGGCGTGGTGGGGCTGGTGGCTTCGCGTATCAAGGAACGCTATTTTCGGCCGGTGATTGCCTTCGCCGAGGCGGGCGACGACGAGCTGAAGGGCTCGGGCCGCTCCATTCCCGGCGTGCACCTGCGGGATTTGCTGGAAGCCATCAACAGCCGGCATCCGGGACTTATCACCAAATTCGGCGGCCACGCCATGGCGGCGGGACTGTCGCTGACTAAGGCGGCACTGGTGCCGTTCAAGGCGGCGTTCGAGCAGGTAGTGGACGAGTGGGTCAGCCCCGAGCTGCTGGCCGGCGAGATATTGAGTGACGGCGAACTGGCGGTGAGCGAACTGACCCTGGATCTGGCCGAGCAGCTGCGTTTTGCCGGGCCCTGGGGCCAGGCCTTTCCCGAGCCCTTGTTCGACGGTGAATTCCGCATCGTGCAGCAGCGGCTGGTGGGCGAAAAGCATCTCAAGCTGGTGCTGAGCCCGGATGAGGGCCGCACCGTCATCGATGCCATCGCCTTCAATGTGGACTTGAGTGTCTGGCCCAACGCCGCCATCAAACAGGTGCAACTGGCCTACAAGCTGGATGTGAATGAGTGGCGGGGCAAGCGACAACTGCAACTGATGGTGGAGCAGCTGGCGCCGCTGTAGATCGTAGGTTCAGCCGACAAAAAAGGGTCCGCCAGGGACCCTTTTTACGTTCTTGTCGGCGTTACAAAATAAAGGCACTCACCAGGCCGTTGAGCTCTCCGGCCTGCCTGTGCAGATCCTTCGACTGGTTCAGCGACTGCTCGGCATCGTTGGCCAGCTCGTCGGCCACGTCCTTGATGGCGGTGGTGTTCTGGGTGATTTCACCGGTCACCTGGCTCTGCTCTTCGGCGGCGGTGGCAATCTGGCTGGCCATGTCCGAAATCAGGCTCACGGCGGTGGTGATCTCGGTCAGGGCGGAGGCGGCGGCTTCGGCATCTTCCACGCTCAGCTCGGCCAGGTTGCGGCTGGTATCCATCAGCTTGACTGCTTCGGCCGTGGCCTCTTGCAGGGTGTTGATGGTGACCTGAATTTCCTCGGTGGAGGCATGAGTACGCTGAGACAGTATCCGGACCTCGTCGGCCACCACCGCAAAACCCCGACCCTGTTCACCGGCCCGGGCCGCCTCTATGGCGGCGTTCAGTGCCAGCAGATTGGTCTGCTCGGCAACCCCCTGAATGGTGGACAGTACGCTGGAAATCTCCTTGGCGTGCAGGTCCAGCCGTTGAATTACCTCCGAGGCCTGAATCATCTCCCGCGACAGCAACTGAATGGAATCCCGGGTCTTGTTGACCTGCTGCTTGCCCAGTTCCGTGCTGGAGCTGGACTGTTGGGCGGCGGTGGCGGTCTGCTCGGCGTTGTTGGCGATTTCATGGGTGGCGGAAGCCATTTCGGTCACCGCCGTGGCGACCATGGTTACTTCCTGTTGCTGACGCCCCAGCTCGGCCACGGTCTGGTTGGCGCGCACCGAGGCTTGCTCTGCATTGCTGCCCAGACATTCGGCCTGGCTGCGGATCCGGCTGATAAGTTCGGCCTGACTGGCGACGAAACGGTTGAAGTTACCGGCAAGCTGGCCCACCTCATCCTGGCTCTGGATCTCGATGCGACGGGTCAGATCCCCCCGGCCGCCGGCAATTTGTTCCAGCGCCTGAGAGACGCGTAGCAAGGGGGCCAGCAGCAGTTGTGCCAGCAGGTTTATCAGTACACCGGCCACGACGATAGTCAGCGCCGCCATGCCCAGCTGTTGCAGCAACAGAGGGCCGAGTGGTGCTTCCAGTGCCTTCTGGTCGAGTACCAGCAGCAACTGCCAGTTGCTGTTGGGCACGTCCCGGGCGTAAACCAGCTTGTTTTCGCCGTTCAGTTGCACCGGGTGCAGCCGTTGCTCCCGGCTCCATTTTTGCAAGTTACCGGCCGACAGGTTGGCATCCAGATTGGTGGCAGCGCGCAGCGCCATGGCTGCATCCTTGTAGGCAATCATGGTGCCGTCCTTGCCCAGCATCATGGCGTAGCCCCTGGCCGGCAGGCGGATGGCGTTGATATCCTCGATCAGGCTGGTGATGGCGATATCGCCACCGATAACACCGGCCACCCGGCCGCCGGTCAGCACCGGGGCCGCCAGGGTCACGACAGTACCGAACCCGGAGGCATCTTCATAGGGGGCGGTGACGATGGCCCTGTTTTCTTGTATTACCTGCCGGTACCAGGGGCGGCTGCGGGGGTCGTAGCCGGTACGATCTATGCCGGGATCGGCATCGAACATGACGCCATCGTGGGTACCGAAATAGCTGAGTGCGAAATTGCCGGCATCCTGCGCCTGCTGCAGTGTCGGTAACAGCGTCTGGTCGAGCTGACGGGCGGCGGCCGCCAGTATGTTCTGGCGGTTGTCGAACCAGGTGGCGATCTTGTCTGCTTCTTGCTGACCCAGGCCGGAAACCAGCTCTGTGCTGCTCTGATAGAGCTGGGTTTTCATGTTGTGAAAGCTGATGGTGCTGAGGGCGGTGACGGTAAGCGTGATGGCTGCGATGAAACTTAATAGAATCTTATGCTTTAATTTTAATTTATTCATTTTTTATATGTTGTTTTATGTGGATATACCAATATCGACCACTTAGATTAAAAGTTTAACTGAAATTTAGTAGGGTGAATGCATTGAAATGTGCTCACTCTTTGCTGCGTTTAGGCCCGGCTTTCGGTAGAATCTAAGCCCTGATTTTGGCGTCTTGCCAAACACACTCACTTAGTACAACAGAGAGTCTGTCGACCCATGTTTGAAGTAAACCCTGTGTACAACAAACTCAAGGAGCTGGCTGAACGGGCCGAGCTTCTTAGGGGGTACCTTTGACTATGATGCCAAGAAAGAGCGTCTGGAAGAGGTAAATGCCGAGCTGGAACAGCCGGATGTGTGGAACCAGCCCGAGCGTGCCCAGGCACTGGGTAAGGAAAGATCCAGCCTGGATACGGTGATCGGCACCCTGGATGCCCTGGCGTCGGGTCTCGAAGACATCGGCGGCCTGGTGGAGCTGGCGGTCGAGGAAGAAGACGAAGAGACCTTCATCGAAGCCCAGACCGAGCTGGATACCCTGGACAAGCGGCTGGCGGATCTGGAGTTCCGTCGCATGTTCTCCGGCGAGAATGATGCCTCCGACTGCTATCTGGATCTGCAGTCCGGCTCCGGCGGCACCGAAGCACAGGACTGGTGCAACATTGTTCTGCGCATGTACCTGCGCTGGGGCGAGTCGCGCGGCTTCAAGACCGAGATCATCGAACTGTCCGAAGGCGAAGTGGCGGGCATCAAGTCTGCCACCGTCAAGTTCAGCGGCGAATACGCCTTCGGCTGGCTGCGTACCGAATCCGGCGTACACCGCCTGGTACGAAAGTCTCCGTTCGATTCCGGCGGCCGCCGTCACACCTCCTTCTGCTCCGCCTTCGTTTATCCTGAAGTCGACGACGATATCGAAATCGAAATCAATCCCTCGGATCTGCGGGTCGATACCTACCGCGCCTCCGGTGCCGGTGGTCAGCACGTTAACCGGACCGACTCGGCGGTGCGTCTTACCCACGAGCCGACCGGCATAGTGGTGCAGTGTCAGAACGACCGCTCCCAGCACAAGAACCGCGATCAGGCGATGAAACAGCTGAAAGCCAAGCTGTACGAATTCGAGCTGCAGAAGCAGAACGCCGAGAAGCAGGCGATGGAAGACAGCAAGTCCGATATCGGCTGGGGCAGCCAGATCCGTTCCTACGTGCTGGACGATGCCCGCATCAAGGATTTGCGTACCGGGGTCGAGACCCGCAACACCCAGTCGGTGTTGGACGGCGACCTGGACAAGTTTATCGAGGCCAGCCTCAAGTCCGGGCTGTAATTTTTCCGCCCCACTCAGCCAGAGGCGGAGAGCCGGCGGAGCCAACCGTCGATGGCAGGGATGCCATCGTCGAGCATACAGGGATGCACTTGCTGCGAGTTGGTGTGGCGGTCTTCGTCTCTGGCGGGTAAAGGGCGAAAACAAGATTCAAACAAGGCTTAATCATGACAGAGCAGCTACAAGACGAGAACAAATTGATCGCCGAGCGCCGTGCCAAGCTCGACCAGATCCGCAAGAATTGCCCGGCCAACGGCCACCCCAACGATTTTCAGCGTGAACACCTGGCCGCCGATCTGCAGGCCGAATTCGGCGAGCACGACAAGGACGCCCTGGTCGCCCTGGGCAAAACCGTGTCGGTTGCCGGTCGCATCATGGCCAAGCGTGGCCCCTTCCTGGCACTGCAGGACATGAGTGGTCGCATTCAGGCCTATGCCACCAAGGAAGCCCAGCAGATCATCAAGGATCAGTATGCGGGTCTGGATATCGGCGATATCGTCGGTGTCACCGGTGTGCTGCACAAGTCCGGCAAGGGCGATCTCTACGTCAACATGGATCAGTTCAAGCTGCTGACCAAGGCGCTGCGCCCGCTGCCGGAGAAGTTCCATGGTCTGTCGGATCAGGAAACCCGCTATCGCCAGCGGTATCTGGACCTGATCACCAACGACGACTCGCGCCGTACCTTCCAGGTGCGTTCTCAGGTGATGGCGGCCATTCGCCAGTTCATGAACGGCCACGGCTTCATGGAAGTCGAAACGCCCATGATGCAGGTGATTCCGGGCGGCGCTTCCGCCCGTCCCTTCATCACCCATCACAACGCCCTCGACATGGACATGTACCTGCGTATCGCGCCCGAGCTGTACCTGAAGCGGCTGGTCGTGGGTGGTTTCGAGAAGGTGTTCGAAATCAACCGCAACTTCCGTAACGAAGGTCTGTCGCCGCGTCATAATCCCGAATTCACCATGATGGAATTCTACTGGGCTTATGCGGACTACCGTGATCTGATGGACTTCACCGAAGAAATGCTGCGCACCGTCACCACTCAGGTGCTGGGCAGCGCCGAGGTGAAGTACGGTGAAGAGACCTTCGACTTCGGCAAGCCGTTCGAGCGTCTGAGCATGAAGAACGCCATCCTCAAGTACAACCCGGAAGTGACCCTGGATCAGCTGGCCACCTTCGAAAGTGCCTGTGAAGTGGCCAAGGATCTGAAGATCAAGATCGAGAAAAGCTGGGGCCTGGGCCGCGTGATCACCGAGATCTTCGAAGAGACCGCCGAGCACCGTTTGATCCAGCCGACCTTCATCACCGAGTATCCGGAAGAAGTGTCGCCGCTGGCGCGTCGCAACGATACAGATCCGACCATTACCGACCGGTTCGAGTTCTTCATCGGTGGCCGGGAAATTGCCAACGGTTTCTCGGAGCTGAACGATGCGGAAGATCAGGCCCAGCGTTTCCGTGATCAGGTTGATCAGAAGGACGCGGGTGACGACGAAGCCATGTTCTACGACGAAGACTATGTGACCTCGCTGGAACACGGCCTGCCGCCCACCGCCGGTCAGGGTATCGGCATCGACCGTCTGGTGATGCTGCTGACCGACTCGCACACCATCCGCGACGTTATCCTGTTCCCGACCCTGCGCCCACAGCGCTAAGTTGGTTTCCCCGCAAGGGGAGAGCAGTGCCATAAACAAAGCCGACCCAAGGGTCGGCTTTGTTGTTTCCGGGATCTGGCGTGCTGTTTTGCCGTCTGCAAAAGTCGGACAAAGGGCCCGCTCCGCCGACTCGCCGTAAATACATCCGTGTAGGCTCCGCCGCGCCATCCCTGGCGCGGAGGGTCGGCAGAGCGAATCCCTTTGTCCTCCTTGAAGTAGCGGCGAGGTCTGTTGGTCATGCTCGCTGCCAGCGGCAGGTTTTTCTGATGGCTGAGCGCTTACGGCTTGTTTTTGTGACTTTTCAATTGAACTTCACTATAGCTCCGTTCAAAATGGTGCGTTTGAGTCTTTTATTTTAGGTGTTAGTCATAAATACCATTCGCGGTTAAGAATCAACATGACCGAGTACGTTTTTTCAGGGTGGAATTGATTGGTAATTTTAAAAATTAAATGTCAAATAGTAAAATTATTTATATTTTTTATGTGGTTTGTTAATAAATAGAAGTGTGAACTAAAATAAAAATTAATTAAGGAACTCTATTTTGCTAAAACTTAAAGACATTCATCTAGGTACGACTGACGCTAAGAATGAACTGTTAAATGGTTCCCCGGAAGAAATGAGGCGATTTGAAAATTCGTTTGTGGTACCGCCAGCATTAAATGTAGATAACTATTTTAATAAGAATAAATATTATGTTGTTGGGTTGAAAGGGACGGGGAAAACAGCTCTTCTTCGCTACATATCAATAAAGTTAGACCAAGAGGAAAATACATTATCGGCGTTTGTTCTCTTTAAATCAGAAGTTGATGAAGATTTACGTAAGGATTTCTCAAAAGCAGCTCGTATACAGGTGGCTGAAGATAATGCTTCTGTTTTTGATGGGAATGATTTTGAACCAGTATGGCGGTGGTTTATTTACAGGAAAATAGTTGAGTTTACTCAATCTCTTGATGCGCAAGCCTTTCAACGTAACGATTTCCTGTCAGAGTTTGAAGCAATCGTTTCATCTGAATGCATCAGTAAAAAAGAAAATAGAGGTATAAGTCGGCTTATTCCTAATATACGGAAGGGTAATATTGAAATAAGTAAATCTCCAAAGTTAGGGTTAGAGTTTGATTGGGATGAAAATGGACGCGCGAAAGTTAATTTTAATGAACTAGTAAGGCGTGCCGATCAAGCTTTTGAACGGCTTGAGATAGGTTTGGGAAGGTTAAATATATTCTTTGATGAGCTTGAATTAAATTATCAAACAAAAAAGCAATATCAGCGTGATTCCTACCTAGTTCGTGATTTAATTGTCTCGATTGAAAAATTAAACTCGGTTTCCAAAAGAAAAGGGTATAACGTCTGCCTTTATGCTGCAATCCGTTCTGAGGTTCTCAATTCAGTTGATTCTCTAGGGAAGGAGATTAATAAGCCGATAGCAGACTTCGGCTCAGCCATACTATGGAATCGACCCGGATTAGATGCCACACAACAGCCAATGCTACACGTTATAAGTAAGCGAATAAATAATGCACGTGAAGAGCATGGAATTAACTTTCTTTCTGAGAATGAATTGTGGCAGCAGTATTTTCCAGCATCGATTCATGGTAAAAAACCACAAGTATATGTTCTGCATAATTCCTGGTATAGACCACGCGATGTAGTCCGTTTGTTGATTTCAGTACAAGACCAGTATCCAGATGAAGAGAGTTTCAATCTTCAGGTTCTTGAGGCTATTAGAAAGGCTTATTCAACTGCATCATGGGTTGAAATTACGGAGGAGCTAAAAGCTAAATATCGTGCAGCTGATATAGATGGAATTAAGTATTTGTTTTATGGTTATAGACAAATATTTACTGTCGGTGATCTTGTCGATAGAATTGAAAAAGTTGAGAAAGATCATGTGGAGACTGAAAGCTTATTTAAAAATCATGATATAAAGGATGTTGTTAAAGATCTTTATCGTATTGGAGTTTTAGGTAATATAAATCAGAAGGGGGATAGAATAAGATTTTCATTTAGAGGAGATGATGAAATATTATTCGAACATAATTTGTTTATTCACAATGCATTAAAGGCGCACTTATCAATATTTGAGTAGTCATACACGAAGTGTATGTTGTTATATGTTTTTTATGCAACGCACCAAACTGACTGGATATTTTCGGAATTTTATTAGGTTGGAAGTTTGGTTAACTGAACTTGAATAATGGTGTCTTTTTTGAAAAAAACGTTTTTCTTCATATGGTTGTGTAGGAAGACAGCTCGGTATCATCAGGAAGGATGAAGGGATCTGCTCCGCCGACCGTCACATGACATGGATGTCATGTGCTGAGCGTTACAGGGATGTACTTGAAGCGTGTCGGCGGAGCGGGCCCTTTATCCGACCTTTGCATGGCATACAGCAGCAAATCCAACAGTAACAAAAGAGCACAGCGCCCGATTTCATTAAATCGGTTTACGCTGTGCCCCTGTGTTGGTCGAATAAATTCGACCCTACAACACCATTCCTGTCGTTACTTCAGACTATCACCCTTTCCAATCGCCGCTGCTCAGCAGTTTGTCGGTGACCTTGTTCACCGCGCGGGTGGTGCGTTCAACGATGTCGTCGATATCGTTGCGGGTGACCACCAGTGGTGGGGCAAAGCCGAGAATGTCGCCGTGCGGCATGGCGCGGGCGATCAGGCCCTGCTCCAGACAGGCGGCGGCAATTTGTGGCCCCACCTTGAGGTTGGGATCGAAATGCGTGCGTTTGCCCTTGTTGCTGGAAAACTCCAGCGCATGCAGCAGCCCCACGCCACGGCTTTCGCCTACCAGCGGGTGATCGGCAAAGGTTTCCTGCATGCGTTGCTGCAGATAGGCGCCGGTATCGCGCGCGTTGGCGGTCAGGTTTTCGCGGGCAATAATGTCCAGGTTGCACAGGGCGGCGGCGGCGCCCATCGGGTGGCCGGAATAGGTGTAACCGTGGCCGATGGCACCCCATTCATCGGTGCCCTGTTCTAGTACCTTCCAGACTCGGTCGCCGACGATCACGCCCGATAATGGCTGATAGGCAGAAGTAAGGCCCTTGGCGATGGTCATCAGATCCGGCTTCATGTCGTAGTGAATGGAGCCGAAGTCTGACCCTAAGCGCCCGAAGCCACAGACCACCTCGTCGGCAATCAGCAGTATGTCGTACTTGTCGAGCACCTTGCGGATTTCGGCCCAGTAGCCTTGGGGCGGCGGCACTATGCCACCGGTGCCCAGTACCGGCTCGCCGATCATGGCGGCCACCGTGTCCGGCCCTTCGGCCAGAATCATGTCTTCCAGCTTGGCGGCGCAGTAGCGGGAGAATTCCGCCTCGCTCATCTTGTCGTCGGGGCGGCGGTAATACACGGGGGCCAGGGTGTGCTTGATGCGATCCAGCGGCAGATCGAAATGGGCATGAAACAGCGGCAGACCGGTCATGGAGCCGGAGGCGATGCTGGAGCCGTGATAGCCGCGATCCCGCGAGATGATCTTCTTCTTCTCCGGGCGGCCCAGGGCGTTGTTGTAGTACCACACCAGTTTGAGCTGGGTTTCGTTGGCATCGCTGCCGGACATGCCGTAGTACACCTTGCTCATGCCGGCGGGCGCCATCTTGATGATGCGGTCGGACAGCTCGATCAGCGCCTCGTTGGTGTGGCCTACGTAGGTGTGATAGTAGGCCAGCTTTTTCGCCTGTTCGTAGATGGCCTCGGCCATTTCGGTGCGGCCGTAGCCGATGTTGACGCAATAGAGGCCGGCAAAGGCGTCGAGCAGCTCCACACCTTCCGAGTCCTGGATACGAATGCCCCGGGCGCCGGTGATGATGCGGCCGCCCATTTCGCCATGCGCATATTGCTTGAGGTGGGTGGAGGCGTGAAATACGGTGTTGCGGTCTATGTCGAGCAGTGTTCTGGTATCTCTGGTCATGGTCGTCACTCCTTGATGGAATAAATTGCTCTCTTAATGCTGGTAAGATTCAATCGGGATAGGGACTGCCACGCCAACACGCAGCAAGTACATCCATGTATGCTCGACGATGGCATCCATGCCATCGACGGTTGGCTAAGCCAGTCCCTGTTCCTCTTTAGGACTTTGCAGGTCTATGTTTTAGGACAGGTTGCCCAGGCAGTAATATTTAAGCTGGCTGTATTCGTCGAAGCCGTGGCGGCTGCCTTCCCGGCCCAGGCCCGATTGCTTGATGCCGCCGAAGGGGATGCCATGGCCGGTCATCTTCACCGAGTTGACCGATATCATGCCGAATTCCAGGCCGCGCAGCAGTTGCCAGATATGGCGAATATCGTGGCCATACACATAGGCGGCCAGCCCGTATTCGGTATCGTTGGCCAAGGGAATAAGCTCATCGACATGGTCGTAGGCCTGCACCCCGGCCACCGGGCAGAAGTTCTCTTCGCGAAACACCTTCATCTGCGGGGTGACGTCGGCCAGCAGGGTAGGCATGAAGAAGTTGGCGCCCGGTGCCGTTTGCTGGTTGCCCGCTATCAGGCGGGCGCCCAAGGCCTGGGCGTCATCCACAATTTCCCGGGCCTTGGCCACCGCCCGGTTCGAGATCAACGGCCCCATGGTTACCCCTTCCTCGAAGCCGTTACCCACCTTGATGTGCGCCATTTCACCGGCGAAGGCGTCGAGAAAGGCCTCGTAGCCGCCGCGGGGCACTAAGATGCGGTTGGCGGCCAGGCAGTCCTGACCGGCGGTCTGAAACTTGGCCGCCACCGCGGCCCTGGCGGCGGCGTGGATGTCCATGTCCGGCAGCACGATAAAGGGGGCGTTGCCGCCGAGTTCCATGGAACACTTTTTGACGGTACCGGCGGCCTGCTCCAACAGCTGCTTGCCGACCCGGGTCGAGCCGGTGAACGACAGGGCCTGAACCTGGTCGGACTGACACAAGAGGGTACAGATATCGGCGCCCTTGCCGGTGAGCACGTTGACGACGCCGGGCGGGAAACCGGCACGTTCGGCCAGCTCGGCCAGCGCCAGCGCCGAAAACGGGGTTTCGCTGGCCGGCTTGATAAGCAGGGTGCAACCGATGGCCAGCGCCGCGGCGGCCTTGCGGGTGATCATCGCATGAGGGAAGTTCCAGGGCGTGATCAGCGCCGCCACGCCGATGGGCTCGCGAATGGTGGCCAGTTGGGCGTTGGGGATATGGCTGGGAATGGTGTCGCCGTAGGCGCGGCGGCCTTCTTCCGCGAACCAGCGCACGAAGGAGGCGCCGTAGTCGACTTCACCCCGGGCATCGGCCAGATCTTCCTTGTGTTCCAGAATAAGGTCGTGCCAGCGCATCAGCAGGGCGGCACGCTCGTCGGCCAGCAGGTCACGCCAGGCGGGGAAGGCGTTGGCGGCGGCAGCTATCGCCTCATTGACCTGCTGCGGTTGCAGCCGGGTGCAGTGGCCGATGACATCACCGGTGGCCGGGTTGAACACGGCCATATCTCTGCTGCCATGGACCCATTTACCCTTGATATAGGCCAGCTCGCGCACCAGCCGGGGATCCCTGAGATAGGGCATGATGGCGTCGGTGACCTTGCTGTGCGATGTAGGATTTAAGGAAAGGCTCATCGGCGGCACCTCTTTATCTGGTTATTGAAAGCGGCTTGCTGTCACGGGCTGGTTGTTATGGACTCATCGTCATGAGGTCATTCTAGAAGTGAAGGCGGAGAGATACTTTTTGTTGTGACCGCCGTAACGGCATGATTTTTCTGATTGGCGGCTTGAAACTGCGGTTTTTCCGGTGAAGGCTGGCAGGAAGGAAATTATCCTGCCCAAGCATACGAGGCAACACAGCCGCCTCCCATGACACGCTACGAGTACATCCGTGTAAGCTCGGAAATACCATCCCTGGCATTTCACGGTTGAGGGAAGCCATCTCTGTTTCCTCTTTTTGAACACCGAGTTACCCGAAGATGGCTCCAGCGGGCGACTCTGCTGCAGCAAGAAGGACAAAGGGATCTGCTCGTCACATGACAGGGACGCACTTGAAACGGGTCGGCGGAGCGGACCCCTTGTCCGAGATTGGCGTGACCGTCAAAAAATCGAATGTCTAATGCGATGGAGATCAGGCCTGGACGTCGGGAGAAAACTCCAGCCCGGGTGGTTGCTGTTTGATGGTTTTGGTGACGATATAGGTGAAGTAGCGCTCTATGCCGATATTCGCGTCGAGCCAGTGGTCGATCAGCCGCTGATACTGATCGATGCCATCGCACATCACCCGCAGTATGTAATCCACGCCGCCGCCGGTGGCGTAGCAGTCCACCACCTGCCCACACTCCAGCATGGCTTGTTCGAAACGCTGAAAGGCCTCGGCGCTGTGTTGTTTCAGGCTGACTTCCACCAGCACCGGCGTGCGCTTGAACAGCGCATCGGTATTGATGCGGGCGCCGTAGCCTTCGATGACGCCGGCTTGCTCCAGTCGTTTTACCCGCTCCCAGCAGGGGCTGACCGACAGGTTGATGGCTTCGGCCAGGCCCGATTTGGTGATCCGCCCCTGTTGGTGCAGTATCTGCAGAATCTTGATGTCGTAGCGATCCAGCTGCATCTTGCGTTACCTCCTGGCTCTGTTACCGCTTAACTGTTACCGCTTAACAAAGAGCTGGCGCGAGTAGTTGCACAGGGTTTCTACCCCGGCGTCGGTGATGACGATGCTCTCTGTGGTTTCCATGCCCCAGTCGTCCAGCCACAGGCCAGGCATGAAATGGAAGGTCATGCCTGGCTCCAGTATGGTCTGGTCGGTGTTACGCAGGCTCATGGTGCGCTCGCCCCAGTCCGGCGGGTAGCTGAGCCCTATGGGATAACCACAGCGAGCTCCTTCCCGGTCGAAACCGTATTCCGCCAGGGTGGCGTTGAGGGCGTCGGCAATATCGGCGCAGCGGTTGCCGGGTCGGGCGGCGGCCAGACCCGCCTCCAGCCCCGCATTGAGAGCTTCTTCGGCACGCAGAAAATCATCGGTAGGCCGCCCCAGGTAGATGGTACGCGACAGTATGCAGTGATAGCGCCGATGACAGCCGGAGAGCTCGAAGAAGGTACCTTCGTCGTGGTTGAAGGGGCGCTCGTCCCAGGTCAGGTGCGGTGCCGAGGCGTCCTTGCCCGAAGGCAGCATGGGCACTATGGCCGGGTAATCGCCGTAATGACCGTCATGGCCCTCCATCGCCACCCGGTAGATTTCGGCCACCAGCCGGTTCTTGGGCAGGCCCGGCTCTATCATGTCCAGGGCGGCCTGGTGCATGTTCTCGACGATGCGGGCGGCGATGCGCATATAGCGCAGTTCGGTTTCCGATTTGATGGCCCGGCACCAGTTCACCAAGGCGGTGGCGTCCACCAGTTCGGCGTCGGGCAGGTTGTCCCGTAATGCCAGATAGGCAGCAGGGCTGAAGTAGTAGTTGTCCATCTCGATGCCGATGTTGCCGTAGGCCCAGTCGCGGGGCTTGAGCAACTGGTTGGCCAGGTACTCCATGGCGTTCATCGGTGGATTCATCACATAGTAGTCCGGATACCAGGTAATGTTGTCTTCCTGCAGGTAGACGGTTCGCTTGGCACCGTTAGAGTCCATTTGTCGGCCGTACCAGATGGGCTCTCCGGCCGGGCCCACCACCACCACCTGAGGGGTATAAAAAGACCAGCCGTCGTAGCCGGTCAGCCAAGCGATATTGGACGGATCGTGCACTATCAGCGTCTGAATACCCTGTCTTGCCATGGCGTATCTTACCCTGGCCAGGCGTTGCTGGTATTCCTCGATGGAAAAGCTGGGGATCTGGTTATGCATGTCACGCCTCGCGATAGCCGATGATCGGACCTTGCCCCTGCCTGCAGGCAAGCGCTGCTTGTTGAACCTGGGGTCTGTGAGCGGTTGTGCCCTGCCGGACTGTGTTTATTCATGCGAATGGCCTCAAGGGGCCTTTAGTGCTCAGGTGGTACTCATCCTTTTTGTCAGCATAGCAACGAACCTGCCGGCTGCACCGATGTGGTGGAATACTCGGATAAACATCCGGCTGCTCTCGGTGACAGGGGAGGAGTCGTTTTCGTTGTCGACTCGGTCAGGGAAGACCACGCCAGCTTCATTCGAAGATTAAATTTATTTTATAAATGATAAAACTTTGTGATTTTGTTCACGATGTGACCAGTCGTGACCGTTGCGGGGTTGCTGAGCTGTTTTTTAAATGTAAAATCCTGCCCCTTATGATCTGGCTAGTTCACTTATCTATAAAAATAACTAATGACAGATAAATCGTTCAGGTTTTGCTGAGGAATACAAAATGAAAGGTTCTCTCTCTACCCGTATCTTCGTCGGCCTTTTTGCCGGTCTGATCATCGGGAGTGCGATCCAGTATCTGTTCTCTGGAGTCTCGTTTTTAAACGATAATGTCGTGGGTCTGGCCGAAGGCCTGGGCGGCATGTTTGTGTCCTTGATCAAGCTGATGGTAGTGCCGCTGGTCTATATCTCCATCGTGACCGGTATCTGCGAGTTGCGTGATATCGCCAGTTTCGGCCGTCTCGGCAGCAAGACCTTCGGGCTTTATGTCATCAACACCATGCTGTCGATTGCCGCCGCCATTCTGGTCGGGGTTATTTTTCAGCCGGGCATGGGTGCCACCCTGCCACACGGTGCCTCAACTACCGTTGAGCTGGCCACCACCGAAACCCCGGACATCGGTGCCATGCTGATAGGCATAGTGCCCAGCAATCCGGTACAGGCTTTTGCCTCCGGTGATATGCTGCAGATTATCTTCATGGCTATCATTACCGGTCTGGCCATTCAGGCCATGGGCAGCGCAGCCGCACCGGCGATGCGTACCTTTCGCGTCGCCAACCAGGTGATGATGAAGCTGGTTGGCCTGGTGATGACCCTGGCCCCTTACGGCGTGTTCGCGCTGATGATAAGCCTGGGCGCGAGTCTGGAAGCGAACACCCTGATGTCGGTAGCCGGCTACGTGGGCATGGTGGTACTGGTACTGGCGTTCTGGATTCTGGTGGTGTATCCGCTGGCGGTATGGTTGACGACCGGTATCAAGCCGGGCGTGTTCCGCAAGGCTACCCGTGAGCAGCTGTTGTTCTCGCTGTCTACCGCCAGCTCCAACGCCACCATTCCGGTGACCATGCGTACCCTGACCGAGAAGCTGGGTGTGTCCCGGGCTATCGCCGGTTTCGGTGTGCCGCTGGGCGCGACCATCAATATGTCCGGCTCTGCCATCTATATCACCCTGGCCGCCATGTTTGCCGCCAACATTTCCGGCACACCGATTCCGGCCGGTGATCTGCTGACCGTAGGGGTGACCGTGTTGCTGATGTCTGTCGGTGTGGGCGGTGTACCCGGTGGTGCCGTGGTGATGGCCGGTGTGCTGCTGCACCAGATGGGCCTGCCGATTGAAGCCATGGCCATCATCATGGCGGTGGACCGTATCAACGACATGTTCTGTACCGCTTCCAACGTGGTGGGTGATACCGCCGTCAACACCATAGTGGCGAAGATGGAAGGCAATCCCGAGGCGCTGGACGACAGTGCCGAGCTGGCGTCAACCACACAGAAATCATAAGAAAGTGAAGTGAAAAAAACCGCCGAAAGGCGGTTTTTTGGGTTTAGCCGGGTACCTGTCGGGTCGGGTGCGGGATGGGAAACACCTTGTCGTAGGCCAGGTTATAGAGGAAGGCATACACCAGATAAAAAGTGGCCATGGCAATGTCCATCATGAAGGCTTCCCATAGGCTGATGCCCAGGTACCAGGCAATCATCGGCATGAACAGCAACAATAAGCCCCCTTCGAACAACAGAGCGTGAAACACCCGCATCGGGACTGTCTTGCGCACATCACCGCGTGCTTTCAGCATGGCGTGATCAAACAACAGGTTGTAAATATAGTTCCAGAAGGTGGCGATGATGGAGCCGACTACCGCTATGGCGCCCATCAAATGGAGTTCGAAGCCGAAGATCCAGCTTGCCAGCGGGGCAAAGATAATCAGGCCTATTATCTCGAACCCCAGGGTATGGCGAATACGATCTTTGGTGGTACGCATGAAAACTCCTCGCTGATTTTATCGTCTTGAGGGCTGATTCTATCTGTTAATATCCTATATCAAAGTTGGAATATATCGGATTTATAGATAGATGAGTTTTTCATTGGAGCAGTTGCAGGCTTTTGTGGCGACCGTGGATACCGGCTCTTTCTCTGCCGCCGCCCGTCGGTTGGGCAAGGCTCAGTCTGTGGTCAGTACCGCGGTGTCCAATCTGGAAATCGATTTGGGCAACAGCCTGTTTTTTCGCAGCGGCCGTTATCCCCGCCTGACGCCGGCCGGGGAACGGCTGTTGGCGGAGGCGAGGGTGATACTCGAGCGTTGCGAGCACTTTCGCGGGGTCGCCAAAAGCCTGGGCGAAGGAGTGGAAAGCCGGCTGGTGCTGGCGGTTGATGAACTTTATCCCTCCGAGCAGCTGGGTGCCCTGATGGACGAGTTTGCCCGCCGTTTTCCCAGTGTGGAACTGGAACTGCTGTTTCCGCTGATGGAGGATGTCAGCCGCATGGTGCTGGAAGAGCGAGTCGATATGGGCATTATGTGGCGCCAGGAGATCCTGCCTTCGGCACTGAATTTTCATGCGCTGGGCTGGGTGCCGCTGAAGATTGTCTGTGCGCCAGAGCATGAACTGGCCCGTCAGCAGGTGGGGTGGGAAGAACTCAAGCGCTACCGGCAACTAATGGTGGCGACCCGTAATGACAGTGAAGAAAAGGTCCGGTTACGGGTAGCGGCCGATGTCTGGTGGGTCGAAAGCCATTGGGTCATCGTCGAGCTGGTGCAACGCAATCTGGGCTGGGCCTTTGTGCCCGGGCATGTGGTGGCCGGCGCCCTGGATAATGGTTATCTGGTCTCGCCGGCGCTGGCATTTGACGATCATGACTGGCCGGTGGCGCTGGAGCTTATCTGGCACAAGCAGCGGCCTCTGGGCAAGGCCGCCGCCTGGTTGAAAGAGGCGGCGATTGCCGCGGCTCAGTCGATCAGATCGTAGGGCAGGGGCTGCAGGCTCAGCCGGCTGTCTTCCTGTCCCTTGAGGCGGAATACCGCATCGGTTTCCAGATCCTTGTTCAGCACGGCGGTCAGCAGGCACTCATCACCTTGCTGCCAGACACTCAGCACGGTACCGGCCCGGCGCCAGTTGTCACCCAGTTGCAGCTCCAGATCCTGATTGGCGATAATGTCGCCGGTAGCGGTACCGGCCAGCACGAACATCGCCTTCTTGTTGGCGCCCCGGTATTTGGCGCGAGCCACGGTTTCCTGACCCATGTAGCAGCCCTTGGTGAAGCTGATGCCACCGATGGCCTGCAGGTTGAGCATCTGTGGTATATATTCGCCCTGATGCTCGGCACTCATGTCCGGCAAGCCGACATGGATCATCAATCCCTGCCATTCCTGCTCGCTGCCGCGGGGCAGCTCGGACGGTTCGGGCAGTTCGGCGCCTTGCGGCAGCAGCAGCAGCGCATGCTCGGCCGCCACCGGTATCACTATGCCACCCTGCCACAGGTTGCCGTCGCCGACCTGGTGATTGAGCCAGTGGGACAGACCTTCGCCGGCCAGGCCAAACACCTGCCAGTGAGGACTGACGTCCTCCACTTCGGTATTGGCGAACACGGCGAATTTTTTCAGCTCCGGCAGCTGACGTTCGACCAGTGACCGGTTGAGCACCAGCAGCAGCTGTTCACCCAGGTTGGCCAGCCAGAACGATGCCCATAGCTTGCCCTTGCTGTCGCAATGGCCGCCGGCGGTGGCATCACCGGGGGTCAGCTTGCTGACGTCGCAGGTGACCTGGCCCTGCAGGTATTTGGTTCTGTCTGCCCCGGTCAGGCCGATCACGGCTCTGTCGGTCAGAGGGTAAAGCACGGGAGAAGAAGCAAGAGTCAACACGGGGACGCTCCCTTGATTGGTTATCAATAAATTAAGTGTGACCTTCATGGTAAAGATGGCCAACACATTTGTCAGTACTCATTCGACCTTATACCATGGGCTTTGTTTTATTTTTTGGAAGCCACCATGCTTAAACCCTCTGATAAACCCCGTCTTATCTGGGCCTGCCGCCGTGGCATGCTGGAACTGGACGTGATTTTGGCACCCTTTGTCGAACATGAATACGACGGGCTGAGCGAAGAACATAGTGCCGTGTTTCGGCGCCTGCTGGAATGTGACGATCCGGACCTGTTCGCCTGGTTGATGGGCCATCAGCGTTCCGATGACGCGGCACTGCAGGCCATGGTGGAGTATATTCTTGAGCGTAACCAGGTTCGTAATCAGCGCTGAGCCTTCTCGGCTGCACCGCTGTTATCTGCTGGCGGCGGCTACCGTCTTGTGGTTACCCGCCAGCCTGTTGCTGAGCGCCGACCGTCTGCCCTGGTTTGCCCCCGGCTGGCTGCTGGTGTCGGTACTGCTGTGGGTTCGCGGTTCCGGGTATCGGCTGCTGGGAGAATACAACAACGGCGTGCTGAGCCTGAACGGGCGCAGCGGTGCCTTGTCGCGATATAGCCGGGCCGGGCCCGGCTTTTTATTGCTGGTATTGAAAGACGACCCCTGGCCACCGCTGTGGCTGTTTCAGGACGCGGTGCCGGAGTCGGTGTTCCGGCGCCTGTCGCAGAAGGTGCTGCTGGCTAGCTAGTACCTTAGTCACCCATGCAGTTGGAATCCCCCATATAGTTGGTCGGTACCATGATGGTCGGCTTGGGATCTGCCAACTGCTCCGGGTAATCCAGGGTGTAGTGCAGGCCGCGGGATTCCTTGCGCTCCATCGCCGAGCGCACGATCAATTCGGCCACCTGTACCAGGTTACGCAGCTCCAGCAGGTTGTTGCTGACCCGGAAATTGGCGTAATACTCCTGAATTTCCTGTTGCAACAAGTCGATACGCCGCCTGGCTCTTTTCAGTCGCTTGTCGGACCGGACTATGCCGACGTAATCCCACATAAACAGTCGCAGTTCGTGCCAGTTGTGGTGGATTACCACTTCTTCGTCCGAGTCGGCCACCTTGCTTTCGTCCCACAGCGGTAATGTCGGTGGCTCCGGCGTTGTCGCCAGCCTGGTCAGCATGTCTTCGCCGGCGGCGCGAGCAAAGACGATGCATTCCAGCAGGGAATTGGAGGCCATGCGATTGGCACCATGCAGTCCGGTGTAGGACACCTCGCCGATGGCATAGAGCCCCTCGATATCTGTGTGGCCCCGGTGATCGACCATGACGCCACCACAGGTGTAATGAGCCGCAGGCACCACCGGCATCGGCTGCCTGGTGATGTCGATGCCGACCTTGAGGCAGCGCTCGTAGATGGTGGGGAAGTGCTTGAGGATGAAGTCGGCCGGCTGGTGGCTGATGTCCAGATACATGCATTCGGCACCGAGGCGCTTCATTTCATGATCGATGGCGCGGGCCACTATGTCGCGCGGGGCCAGCTCGGCCCGCTCGTCATAATCTGGCATGAAACGACTGCCGTCGGGCCGCTTGAGCAGGGCACCTTCGCCGCGCAGCGCTTCACTGAGCAAGAAATTGTTGTCCGCCGGGTGGAACAGGCTGGTGGGGTGGAACTGATTGAATTCCATGTTGGCCACCCGGCAGCCGGCGCGCCAGGCCATGGCGATGCCGTCGCCGGAACTGACGTCCGGGTTGGAAGTGTACTGATACACCTTGGAGGCACCGCCGGTGGCCATGGCGATAAAGCGGGCCCGTACCGTTTCTACCCGTTCTTTATTGCGATTCCAGACGTAGGCACCCAGCACCCGGTTACCGGGCAGACCCAGTTTGGCGCTGGTGATTAAGTCCAGCGCGTTAACCCGTTCCAGAATATGAATGTTAGGATGCTGCTGCACCTGTTCGTTCAGGGTCAGTTGTACCGCACGGCCGGTGGCATCGGCGGCGTGGAAAATGCGTCTGTGGCTGTGGCCGCCTTCCCGGGTGAGGTGGTAGGAAGGTTCTCCCTGGGGTGACTTTTCGGTGTCGAAGGGCACGCCCTGGCCAATCAGCCATTGAATGGCGTCGGGGGCCTGACGTGCGGTAAATTCCACCACGGTTTCATCACAGAGTCCGGCACCGGCAATCAGGGTATCGGCAACATGGGATTCAATGCTGTCAGTTTCATCGAACACAGCGGCAATGCCACCCTGGGCGTAGAGGGTCGAGCCTTCGGCAAGCGACCCCTTGCTGAGCACATGAACTCTGGCATGATCGGCCAGTTTCAGTGCCAGTGACAGCCCGGCGGCACCGCTGCCAATGATGAGTACGTCGCAGAGGTATTCAACGGGATCCTTCATAAAGTATCATTGGCCCAGTATGGATAATCTTTCTATGTTATCCCAAGCCGCCGGCAGGTGCAGCCGGAATCAGCTTTCTCAAATGAGTTCAGAACTTTTGCCCGCATCCGCAGTCTATTAAGGTGCGCTTATTACGGGCCGGTGTGGCAACGCACCGGATTATTCGGAGGTTACGCGGCTCGCATGAGCGATAATTTAACGGACCAGCAACTGGTTGAACGGGTCCAGCGTGGCGATAAAAACGCGTACAACCTGTTGGTAAAAAAATATCAGTATAAAGTGGCGAACCTGGTGTCCCGATATGTGTCTAACCCAGGAGACGTACCGGATGTGACGCAAGAGGCCTTTATCAAGGCGTACCGGGCCTTGCCCGGGTTTCGCGGAGAGAGCGCCTTTTTTACCTGGTTGTACCGGATAGCGGTGAACACCGCCAAGAATTATCTGGTCGCCCAGCGGCGTCGCCCGCCGGGCAGCGATGTTGACATTGAGGATGCAGAATATTACGGCGGCGGCGAAGGGTTGAAAGATCAGGCGTCACCGGAACATCTCATTTTGTCGGAAGAGATCAGGCGGTCGGTATTCGAGACCATAGAGGCCCTTCCGGAAGATCTTAAAACGGCGATCACCTTACGCGAGCTGGAAGGGATGAGCTATGAAGATATTGCCAAGGTGATGGACTGTCCGGTCGGGACGGTTCGTTCCCGGATTTTCCGGGCACGCGAGGCTATCGACAAGCGGGTCCAGCCGTTACTTCAGGGTTGAACGGGGAATAACTGTTATGGCTAACGTTATGGCAAATAAAGAGCAGATTTCGGCACTGGTAGACGGAGAAATCCAGGACAAGGTATTACTGGAGCAGCTGGAGAATGATCGCGAGCTGGCGGATGCCTTCGGTCGTTATCACCTGTACGGCGATGCCTTGCGCAGCGAGTTGCCCAGACATATTCGGCTGGACATGAGCGACAGCATAGCGGCGGCCCTGGCCGACGAGCCGGCCATGATAGCGGCACCGGCTGCGACGAAGCCGAAGGCAGAAGGCGCCAAGGTGGTACGACCGTTGTTTGGCCGTATATCCCCCATGTTGCGTCACCTTGGTCAGTTTGCGGTGGCAGCCTCGGTGTCGGCGGCGGTGATCGTCGGTGTGCAGCAATACAGCCAGGGTGATCTGCAGTCTCCGGTGCTGAATACGGTGCCTCTGAGCGGTAGCGCGGCCCCGGTCAGTCTGAATTATCAGATAGCGCCGCGTGAGCGTTCGCAGGAACAGGCGGTGCTGGAACAACAGCGTCGTATTCATGAATTGTTGATGGATCACGAGTTGCAGCAACGACTGCGCCAGAACTGAAGGTAATCGGCTTTGAGAATAAAGGGCCTTAGTGCCGTTATCCTGATATTTGCGTGGGCATGGTCCGGTATGGTCATGGCCGAGAACGAATCGGCAGAAGCCTTGTTGCAGCGCATGCAACAGGCCTATCAGCAACTGAACTTCGAGCTGACGCTAGTTGAATCCAGCCAGGAGCAGCTCGAGCCCAAACGCCTGACCCGCGGCCATTTCGACGGTCAGGTATTTACCCATCTGACCCACCTCAATGGCCGGCCACGTGAATTTGTGCAGCGTGACGATGAGACCAGCTTTTTCGATGCCAGCCACGATGGCTATACTCTCAAGGACGCCACCCTGCCCGGGCTCTTTCATCGTCTGCAGCTGATGCCACTGGCACCGGTGTTGGCCCATTATGATGCAGTGCTTGCCGGGCGTAGTCGCGTGCTGGGTCGGGTGGCTCAGGTGGTACGGTTGGTGCCCGACGCAGAGGATTGTTACGGCTATGTGCTGTGGCTGGATCAGGAAAGTGGTTTATTGCTCAAGCTGGATACTCTGGACCGGGACGCGGGTGTAGTAGAGCAAAGCATGGGAGTCGCGCTGCGGATCAGCGAGGAGCCCGGCGCCCTGCTCCGCGAGCTGAAAACCGCCGTCTTGCCGCCGGCCCTGACGGTGGCGGAAGTCTATCCGGCGCCGCAGCAAGCCCTGTCCTGGCAAGCCGGCTGGTTGCCGGAAGGTTTTGAATTGCGTTCTCAGGATAAACACAAGCTGCCGGTTACCGAGAGGCTGGTGGATTATCTGATGCTGTCCAATGGTCTGGTAGACATATCCGTGTATGTCAACCAGGCTGGCGCCAACGCCGAGCCGCACCAGCAGCTGGTACGTCAGGGGGCCACCCATCTGGTCAGCCTTATCAATCCGGCCCGGGTCGAAATTACCGTGGTGGGGGCCATCCCCGCCGATACTGCCCGCCGTATAGCCGAGTCTGTCGAGCCCAGGGTCACACCATGATTGAAGAAATTGCCACCGTACTGGCGGTACATGCCGATGGGGTTGAAGTGGTCTGTTTCAGCAAGTCGGCCTGCGGCCAGTGCAAGCAAAACAGCCGCTGCGGTACCGGTCTGGTATCGAAGGCCCTGCCCGGACGGGATCACCGGTTTGTGATTGCCACCGATTTGCCGTTGGTGGTGGATCAGCAGGTACGCATCGGTATTCCCGAACAGAGCCTGATCTCCAGCGCCCTGCTGGTCTACCTGCTGCCGCTGCTGCTGCTGCTGGGGGGCGCCGGGCTTGCCAGCGTCGGGCTTGGACTGGGCGATGGGGGCACCCTGGCGGGGGCGGCTATTGGCGGTGTCTGCGGTTTTGTGCTGGCGTCCCGCTGGGCTAAAAGCCCCGCCAAGATACAGGCCGAGCCTGTGATTATCGGGCTGGTGATCCCGGTGGCCAATATCGACTAAGGATTGGCCACGGTAGTGCTAATCCAGTAGAATCCCGCTTTTGACTCTCGCTTTCAGACAACGGACTCCTTATCGCATCATGAAGCATATTCGTAACTTTTCCGTCATCGCTCATATAGACCATGGCAAGTCTACCCTGTCCGATCGTTTGATCCAGGTGTGTGGCGGCTTGTCCGATCGGGAAATGCAGCAGCAGGTTCTCGATTCCATGGATCTGGAGCGGGAGCGCGGCATTACCATCAAAGCCCAGAGTGTGACCCTGAACTACCAGGCCAACGACGGCGAACAGTACCAGCTGAACTTTATCGATACCCCGGGGCATGTCGACTTCTCCTATGAAGTTTCCCGCTCTCTTGCTGCCTGTGAGGGCGCTTTGCTGGTAGTGGATGCGGGTCAGGGCGTTGAGGCACAGACTCTGGCCAACTGTTACACCGCTCTCGACATGGAGCTGGAAGTGGTGCCGGTACTGAACAAAATAGATCTGCCCCAGGCCGAGCCGGAGCGGGTGGCCGAAGAAATTGAAAATATCGTCGGTATCGATGCCCTCGACGCGGTGCGCTGTTCGGCCAAGACCGGTCTGGGTGTGGATGAAGTGCTGGAAACCATAGTACGCCAGATCCCGCCGCCCGTGGGCAATCCGGAAGGGCCGCTGCAGGCGCTGATCATCGACTCCTGGTTCGACCCCTATCTGGGCGTGGTGTCGCTGGTGCGGGTCAAGCACGGCAGCCTGAAGAAAAACGACAAGATCAAGGTCATGAGCACCGGACAGGTGTGGGGTGTGGATCGTATCGGTATCTTTACGCCCAAGCAGAAAGACACCGCAGGCCTGAACTGCGGTGAAGTAGGCTGGGTGGTATGTGGCATCAAGGAAATTCACGGTGCGCCGGTGGGAGATACCTTGACCCACGCCAAGCATGGTGCCGAACTGGCGTTGCCCGGCTTTAAGAAGGTCAAGCCGCAGGTGTATGCGGGCCTGTTCCCCATCTCCAGCGATGACTACGAAGCCTTCCGTGATGCGCTGGACAAATTGTCGCTGAACGACGCATCGCTGTTCTACGAGCCGGAAACGTCCAACGCGCTGGGCTTTGGCTTCCGTTGTGGCTTCCTCGGCATGCTGCACATGGAAATAGTGCAGGAGCGACTGGAGCGGGAATACGATCTGGATCTGATCACCACGGCCCCGACCGTGGTCTACGAGATCGTGCTGACCAATGGTGAAACCATCCATATCGACAGCCCTTCCAACCTGCCGGCCGTCAACAACATTGAAGAGCTGCGCGAGCCTATTGCCGAATGTAATATTCTGGTGCCGCAGGAATATCTGGGTAACGTGATCACCCTCTGTATCGAGAAACGGGGCGTACAGACCAACATGGTCTATCACGGCAATCAGGTGGCGCTGAGCTACGACATTCCAATGGCGGAAGTGGTGCTCGATTTCTTCGATCGCCTCAAGTCCTGCAGCCGGGGCTATGCTTCTCTGGATTACGGTTTCAAACGTTTCGAAGCGGCCGACATGGTGCGGCTGGATATCCTGATCAACGGTGATCGGGTCGATGCATTGGCCATTATCACCCACAAGGAAAACGCCTTGTACCGAGGCCGCCAGCTGGTGGAGAAGATGCGTGAGCTTATCCCGCGTCAGATGTTCGATATTGCCATTCAGGCGTCTATCGGCAACCAGATTATCTCGCGCAGCACGGTCAAGGCCCTGCGCAAGGATGTTACCGCCAAGTGTTACGGTGGCGATGTCAGCCGCAAGAAAAAGCTGCTGGCTAAACAGAAAGAAGGCAAGAAGCGCATGAAGTCCCTGGGGCGGGTCGATATTCCCCAGGATGCCTTCCTGGCCATTCTCCACGTCGGTAAGGACAAATAACCATGGCGAGTAACTTTGCCCTGATCCTGGTGCTGGTGACTCTGGTCACCGGCATTGTCTGGGCCTGTGACAAATGGATATGGGCGCCGAAACGCGCCCGTAAGATTGCCGAGGCTCAGCTGGCCCATGGCAATAAAGTGGATGCGGCGGTACTGAGCCGGGCCGCCAGGGTACCCGGCTGGATCGAGCAGGCCCGGTCTATCTTCCCGGTGATTGCCGTCGTACTGGTGTTGCGCTCTTTTATCTATGAGCCGTTCCAGATCCCGTCCGGATCCATGATGCCGACCCTGCTGGTGGGAGACTTCATTCTGGTGGAGAAGTTTGCCTACGGCCTGAAAGAGCCGGTCGGCAATACTACCCTGATCCCGACCGGCAAGCCCGAGCGGGGCGATGTGGTGGTATTCAAGTATCCGGAAGATACCCGCATCGATTACATCAAGCGGGTCATCGGCCTGCCGGGAGATCGCATCGTCTATCAGGACAAGCAACTGTTTATCAAGCCGGCCTGTGACGGTGACAATTGCCCCGACTTTACGCCGGTGGAACTTGAATATGAACAAAGTGGAGAGTTTACCCAGATGGGCATTCCGCTCGAGCATTACCGCGAGCGTCTGACCGACGAGCCCCACGACATACTGCGTAATCCCTTGTTACCCGACCGGGTGTCCATGTATTACCGTCAGCCGGGCACGGCGCGGAATGAATGGATCGTACCCGAAGGTCAATACTTTGCCATGGGTGACAACAGAGACAACAGTACCGACAGCCGGTTCTGGGGTTTTGTACCCGAAGAAAACCTGGTGGGCAAGGCGGTGGCTATCTGGATTAGCTTTGAGTTTGAACGTAACGCCGACAGCTGGTTGCCCTCCTGGGTGCCGAGCGATGTGCGTTTCAGCCGTATAGGCGCAATTCGTTAATGAAAAAACTGAATATTCTGCAAAAAAAACTGGGCCATACCTTCAACGATGAAAATATGTTGATACGGGCCCTGACCCACAGAAGCGCCGGCGCTCGCCATAACGAGCGGCTGGAGTTTCTCGGTGATTCCCTGCTGAGCATGGTGATTGCCGATGCCCTGTTTCATCGTTTTCCCAAGGTGAACGAAGGTGACATGTCGCGCATGCGTGCCACCCTGGTGCGAGAAAAAACCCTGGCCGAGCTGGCGCGGGAATTCGAGCTGGGCGAATATCTGATCCTGGGCCCGGGTGAGCTGAAAAGCGGCGGCTACCGGCGCGAGTCCATCCTGGCCGATGCGGTGGAAGCCTTGATCGGCGCCGTTTACCTGGATACGGATATCGAGCAGATGCGCACCATGCTGCTGTCCTGGTATGAAGACAGGCTCAATGATATACAGCCGGGTATCGATCAGAAAGATCCCAAGACCCGGCTGCAGGAATTGCTGCAGGGCAAACGCAAATCTTTGCCTACCTACACGGTAGTGGATGTGGTCGGCGAAGCCCACAATCAGAAATTTACCGTGCATTGTCAGATTGACGACGTACCTGAGCCGGTGGTGGGTATTGGTACCAGCCGTCGCAAGGCTGAGCAATCTGCCGCCGAACATGCCCTGGAAGTGCTGCTATGACAGATCAAGAACAAACCTATTGCGGCTTTATCGCCATCGTCGGCCGCCCCAATGTGGGTAAGTCGACACTGCTGAACCAACTGCTGGGGCAGAAGGTCAGCATCACCTCGCGCAAGCCGCAGACCACGCGCCACCGCATCATGGGCATAGATACGGCCGGTGCCTATCAGGCTATCTATGTGGATACCCCGGGCCTGCATATCGAAGAAAAGCGCGCCATCAACCGCCTGATGAACCGGGCAGCCAGCAGCTCGCTGGGCGACGTGGAGATGGTGGTGTTCATGGTGGAAGGCACCAAGTGGACCGACGACGACGAGATGGTGGTGAACAAGCTGCGCCGTATGGACTGCCCCGTGGTGCTGGCGATCAACAAAATCGATAACGTCGAGAGTAAGGAAGCATTGCTGCCCCATATGCAATGGCTGGCGCAAAAGATGGATTTCGCCGACATAGTGCCGATTTCTGCGGAAAAGGGCACTAATATCGACACCATCGCCAAGCTGGCCCGTGCACGGTTGAAGCCGTCGTTGCATTACTTTCCGGAAGATTACATCACCGACCGCTCTTCACGCTTCATGGCGGCCGAGATTATCCGTGAGAAGCTGATGCGCTTCATGGGTGATGAGCTGCCCTATTCGGTGACGGTAGAAATTGAAGACTACAAAGTCAACGAACAGGGCATAGTGCACATCAATGGCCTGATCCTGGTAGAGCGCAGCGGCCAGAAGCGCATGGTGATCGGCAACAAGGGCGAAAAGCTTAAGGTGATAGGTACCGAGTCGCGGCTGGATCTGGAACGACTGCTGGAGCAGAAGGTCTTTCTGGAGCTGTGGGTCAAGGTCAAATCCGGCTGGGCCGATGATGAACGTGCCCTGCGCAGTCTGGGGTACGGTGACGACTGATCATGGCGCACGCCGCCTTCGTCATTCATAGCCGGCCTTACCGGGAAACCAGTCAACTGGTTGAAGTGTTCACCCGGGAACTTGGCCGCCAGAGTCTGGTGGCCAAGGGCAGCCGCCAGCCGCGTTCACCTCTCAAAGGGCTGTTACAGCCCTTTGTGCCTTTAAGGCTCACCTTTGCCGGCAAGGGCGAGCTGAAAAACCTGCATCATGCGGAGGCCACGGCCCCGGCCATTCAGTTAACGGGGACGGCACTGTACAGCGGCCTCTACCTCAATGAACTGATCTACTACCTGCTGGAAGCGCATACCCCCTTCGACGAGGTGTTTGATGCCTATCACAATACCCTGAAAAAACTGGCCAATGGTGAAGGGATTGAACCCTGCCTGCGTCATTTCGAGTTTTATATGTTAAACATACTGGGTTATGGCGTCGATTTTACCCTGGATGCCCTGAGCGGCGAGGCCATTCGCCCCGAAGCCTGGTATCGATATCAGCCGGAGTCCGGTTTTATTGCCCTGGAACGGGAAGAGCCGGGGGCCTATCCGGGCCGCCATCTTTATGCCCTGGCCGATCTCGATTTAACTCGTCCCGAGGTGTTGGTCTCTGCCAAGCGTTTCAGCCGGCAGGCGCTGGGGCCTTATCTTGGCGGCCGGGCCTTGCGCAGTCGCGCCCTGTTTATCAAAGGAAAGAGAGGAAGTCGCAGTGAGTGAATTGTATTTAGGCGTTAATATCGATCACATTGCTACCTTGCGTAATGCCAGGGGCACCAGTTACCCGGATCCGGTACAGGCGGCAGCCCTGGCCGAACAGGCCGGGGCAGACGGTATTACCGTGCACCTGCGTGAAGATCGTCGTCATATCGTCGATCGGGACGTGGACATCCTGAGTCAGACCATTCAAACCCGGATGAACCTGGAAATGGCGGTCACCGACGAGATGCTGGATATTGCCTGCCGCATCAAGCCGGCCTTCGTCTGCCTGGTGCCGGAAAAACGGGAAGAAGTCACCACGGAGGGCGGCCTGGATGTCGCCGGTCAGCTCGACAAGGTCGGCTCCGCGGTGGCTCGACTGACCGAAGCCGGCATCAAGGTGTCGTTGTTTATCGATGCTGACCGGGCGCAGATCGATGCGGTGGTCGCCACCGGGGCCCCCTATATCGAGATTCACACCGGTCATTATGCCGATGCGCCCAATGAAGCCGAGCAATTGGCCGAGCTGAAACGCATCTCCGCTTCCGCCTCTTATGCCCACGATAAAGGGTTGAAGGTGAACGGGGGCCATGGCCTGCATTACCACAACGTCAAGCCGATAGCCGCCATTCCCGAGATGCTGGAGCTCAACATAGGCCACGCCATCATAGCCCGCGCCGCCTTCGACGGCCTGGAAAAGGCCATTTGCGACATGAAACGGCTGATGCGCGAAGCCCGTCAGGGCGTTTGAGCCGTAAGCTTTCAGACAAAAAACCGAGCCATGACGCGCTCGGTTTTTTGTAGGGGCGAATGAATTAGACCCTGCAGTTGATGGTGATTCAGCCGTCATCCTGACGAACATCAGGGGCCGGATTGGGTGTTCTCCAAGATACCGGATCCGCCATAGCGAGCTTGATTCAGTACCGGTATGACGGTCAAAACAGGCCTTGCCCTGGTCGTTTGCCGACGGCGTCCAGTTTTTAGCGTACCGCTGCTTTTACAAATAGAATTTCGCCTCTTCCCGTACCTGTCCCATCCGTTCTTCCAGCTCCAGTAGTTCGGGCTCCAGCTCGTCCACACTCTGTTTGGCCAGCAGCGCCTTTTCCAGCTGGGCCACCAGGGCTTGTAACTGAGGCACGCCGCAATAGGCGGTGCCGCCATGCAGCTTGTGCAGCGGCGGATAGAGCCGCTGTTCATCCAGCTCGCCGGACAGGGCGGCGCCCAGCAGGGGCGCAAATTCATCGAAGCTCTGCAATAGCAGTTCCAGCATTTCCCGGGCCAGTGGCTCCTTGCCTCCGGTCTGCTTCACCGCCAGCGACCAGTCTATCTGGCCCGACGGCTTGGGGCGGTGGGCAAAGCGTTCGATAATGCGGGCCAGTATGGTCTCGTCTATCGGTTTGGCCAGGTAATCGTCCATGCCCTGATGCATCAGTCGATCCCGCTCGCCCGCGATGGCATGGGCGGTGACCGCTACTATAGGGGTGCTGGCGTTGGGACCATCCTGAGAACGAATTTCCCGGGTAGCCTGAATGCCGTCCATCAGCGGCATCTGAATATCCATGAAGATGATGTCGTAGCGGTTGACCGTGGCCAGGTTGAGCGCTTCCTGGCCGTTGGAGCAGCTTTCCACCTGGCTGACCTGCTCGCTCAGCATGGCACTGATCAGTTTCAGATTGGCCGGATTGTCGTCCACCGCCAGTACCCGCAGATCCTGTTTTTGAGAAGGCGAAGCCAGGGTGATCTGCAACATGGCTTCGGGCTCGGCCATTTCCTGTCCCATCAGTGCCTGGGCCAGCTTCTGGTAGTGTACCGGCTTGCTCAGACAGAGTTCGGCACCGGCGCCGAGCAGGGCGTCGGCCAGGGTCGGGTCGGTGGAACTGAGCAGTACCACCACCTTGTTGTCATGCGCCAGCTGCTGGTGAATAGCCTGTTCCATCTGGCTGGGCAGGGAGTTGGGGCCAAAGCCCAGCAGGGCGCAATCGATGACCACGCCCGGATAGGGTTCGTGCAGTACCTGCACCCCCCATTCCCGCAACAGGGCGGTGGTGGCGCGGCGGCTGAAGTTGTCTTCTTCCAGGTAGAGCACCGTCTTGTCACACAACTCGGCCAGCGGCAGAGGCTCGGCCAGTGGCAGCGAGGCCCGGCTCAGCTCCAGGGTGAAGCTGAATACAGAACCCGAGCCCAGCTCGGAATAGAGCTCGATCTCGCCGGACATCTGGCGCACCAGTTTCTGGGTGATCACCAGGCCCAGCCCGGTGCCGCCATAGCGGCGGGAAATGCTGGAGTCGGCCTGATTGAAGGCCTGGAACAGCTGACGACGCTGGCTGTCGGAAATACCGATGCCGGTGTCCTGCACATGAATGCGCAGGGCAGCCCGGTCCGGTTGGGCGGCGGGACGGGCGTCGACCCGAACATCTACGTTGCCCTGTTCGGTAAACTTGACCGCGTTGCCGACCAGGTTGGTCAGCACCTGTTGCAGCCGCAGTGGATCGCCGATGACGGCGTCATGCACGGCCGCATCCACTCGCAGTGACAGTTCCAGTCCCTTGTCGTGGGCGCTGGGGGCCAGCAGCGTCATGACTTCCTGCAGGGTGTCGCGCAGCGAGAACGGAAGCTGTTCCATCTTCAGCTTGCCGGCTTCCAGCTTGGAGAAGTCGAGAATGTCGTTGATGATGCCGAGCAGGTTTTGCGCCGAGCGTTCTATGGTCTTGAGATAGTCGAGCTGATTGGAGGTCAGTCGGGTTTTCTGTAGCTGGCGGGCAAAGCCGATGACTCCGTTGAGCGGGGTGCGCAGCTCGTGAGACATGTTGGCGAGAAACTCGGTTTTGACCCGGGCGGCTTCCTGAGCCCGCTTCTTGGCCATGTCCAGCTCGATATTCTGGATTTCGATCTGCTCCAGGGTCTCGCGCAGATCCGAGGTGGCCTGATCGATGTTCTGCTGCATTTCGTCGTGGTATTCGGACAGCGACTTGGCCATGGCGTTGATGCCGTTCTTGAGCATCTCCATCTCGCCGGTGAATTCTCCGTTGACCCGGGTGTCGAGCCGGCCTTCACGGATCTTGTACACGGCGCTGACCATGTCGGTGATCGGCTGGGACACCCCCTTGATCAGCCGGATCCCGAACAGGCCGCTGAGGCTGACGCCGAGCAGTACCATCAGGCCGGCGAAGAAGCTGTCTTTATAATGCACCAGCATGGCCGAGTCGTTGGTCAGTTGCATGGCGATGTAGCCGATGGGGATGGCGGACGCATCTTCCCATGCGGTGTCCGCGCGAATATGGTCGGTGAGTACCGGCGTGCGCAGAATAATGCCGTCTTCGTTGTTTTCCACCAGGGTCACCCGGGGCAGGGGCACCTGATCGGACAGGCGCATGGCATTGAAATCACGATGATAGTTTGAGGTGACCAGCAGCCGACCTTCTGCATCGAACAGGGCGATGGATTTGACCAGCGGGCTGTTGTTGCGGTGAATGGTGCTGAGCAGGCGATTGAGCGCCTCCCGGTTGCGGCTGGTCAGCGCCAGCTCGCTGGCCAGAGCCAGCGGCTCTATCACGTTGACCCCCTGACGGATCAGTACTTCTTCCAGTTGCTGATAGCGGCTCACGGAAAAATAACCGGCCAGCAGGATACCGATGAGCAGGGTGGGTATTATGGTATAAGCCAGTATCCGGGCTCGCAGGCCGTATTTGGTCATAGTGGGCTAATGTGGGACAATGCGCGCATCAAATCAACAGATGCTTATGATGACATAGCCGGTTCGAGGGCTCCACGTTTTATGGTTCAGTTCTTCAAGGAAAACAAGCCCAAAGCTCAGGCACAGCCGCCGCTGGAGGTGACCATTGTCGAGCTGAATGCTCATGGTGTGGGGTTGGCCAGGTATCGGGACAAGCCGCTGTTTGTGCCCGGCGCGCTCAAGGGAGAGCGGGTCCGGGTACGATTACAGGTGCAGAATAACAAGTACCAGACCGCCAGCCTGCTCAAGGTGCTGACGCCCTCGGCCGAGCGGCAGAAACCTTTCTGTCCCTACAGCGTCGATTGTGGCGGCTGCTCGCTGCAGCACATGCCGGTCACCGCACAGCACGCACTCAAGGCTCGCACCCTGGCCGAGTTGTTTGCCCGTCATGGTATCGACGAGCTGCCCGAGCCGGAATGGCTGAATGATGCGGAACATCAGGGCTACCGGCGGGTGGCGCGACTGGCGATTCGTCGCCAGGGCAAGGGCGTGTCGCTCGGGTTTCGGCGCGGCCAGTCGCACGAACTGGTGGAAATAGAGCATTGTGGCGTGTTGCGCCCGGCTCTTTCCGGGCTGATAGCCCCCTTGCGGCAGCTGCTGAATCGACTGAAGGCGGTGAAACAGCTCGGGCATATCGATCTCTATGATGCGGCCGAAGGCGTGGCCTTGTTACTGCGCCACACCGGGACATTATCGGCCCGGGATCTGGATCTGTTGCTGGCCTTTGCCCAGACGCGACATCTTGCCCTTTTTTTGCAGGACGACAGCGCACGCCGACCTTTACATGTTCCTTTTTCACTTTATTATCAGATAGATAATATCAGGCTGGCGTTTACACCCGGTGATTTCATCCAGATTAACGCCGGGCTTAACGAGCAGATGGTACGGCTGGCGCAGCGCTGGCTGGCGGCCGAGGCGGGTCAGCCGATACTGGATCTGTTCTGTGGCGTCGGCAACTTCTCGTTACCGCTGGCGGCGGCCGGGCATCCGGTGGTCGGGGTAGAAGGGGTGATGGAGATGGTCGAGCAGGCCCGGGGCAATGCGGAAGACAACACCTTGCCGCTGGCACAGTTTTATCGTGCCGATCTGGCCGCCGACTTTACACGTGAACCCTGGGCTCGCCAGGGCTTTGAACGGGTGCTGCTGGATCCGGGCCGGGCCGGTGCCGAGCAGGTGATGCCCTATCTGCAGCAGCTGTCGCCCGAGCGCTTGCTTTATGTGTCCTGTAATCCGGTGACCCTGGCCAGGGACAGCCAGGCTCTGTTGGCGGCGGGTTACCGACTCAGCCGTCTCTGCCTGATTGATATGTTCCCCCATACGGTGCATTGCGAAGCGATGGCCTTGTTCGAATTCAATTAAGGGATACTTATGGTTGCCGTGCGCGATACTCACCTTCAAACAAGCTTCAGCCTGACCGAGTGGGCGTCGGGCCTGCCGCTCGATGCCCATGAGCGGGAGCAATTGAAAGCGGTGTATGAGTATTGCATGGGGCTGAATATCCCGCCCGAGGCACAGCATCGGCTGCAGGCCGAAGGGGTGGAGATGGTCGGGATCCTGCTTACCCTGAGCATGGATCTGGATACCCTGAAGGCAGCCTTGCTGTATCCCTTCCTCGAAAGCGGCCATCTGGACCTGGAGCGGGTGCGGGACGATTTTGGTGACACCATTGCCCGTCTGTTGCGAGGGGTGGCCGACATGGAAGCCATTCGCTCGCTGCAGCATGTACACAGCGACAAAAGCTCGGAAGTGCAGGTTGACCGGGTGCGTCGCATGCTGATGGCCATGGTCGAAGACGTGCGGGCCGTGGTTGTCAAGCTGGCCGAGCGCATCACCTGTCTGCGCGAGGTCAAGAACGCCGACGAGGAAACCCGGGTGCTGGTGGCCAAGGAAATCGCCAATATCTATGCGCCGCTCGCCAACCGGTTGGGCATAGGCCAGCTCAAGTGGGAGCTGGAGGATTTGTCGTTTCGCTATCTGCACCCGGATACCTACAAGCGCATCGCCCGGCTGCTGCACGAAAAGCGGCTGGCACGGGAAGATTATATCGGCGACTTCGTGGACGGACTCAGGACGGCATTGAAGGAGTCCGGTATCGACGCCGAGGTCTATGGCCGGCCCAAACATATCTACAGCATCTGGCGCAAAATGCAGAAGAAGAACCTGGACTTCGACGAGCTGTTCGACGTGCGGGCGGTGCGGGTGGTGACCCGACACCTGCAAGACTGCTACGGAGCCCTAGGCGTGGTGCATACCCAATGGCGGCATATTCCCCGCGAGTTTGACGATTACGTCGCCAACCCCAAGCCCAACGGCTATCAGTCCATCCATACCGTGGTGATCGGCCCTGAGGGCAAGACGGTCGAAATACAGATCCGTACCGATCAGATGCACCAGGATGCTGAGCTGGGCGTGGCCGCCCACTGGAAATACAAGGAAGGTGCCGGCGCCACCAAGCCGAGCGGCTTCGAAGACAAGATTGCCTGGCTCAGAAAATTGCTGGCCTGGCAGGAAGACATGGCCGAAAGCGGTTCCCTGGTCGACGAGCTGCGCAGTCAGGTGTTTGAAGACAGAGTCTATGTGTTTACTCCCAAGGGCGAAGTGGTCGATATGCCACTGGGTGCCACACCGCTCGACTTTGCCTATTACATTCACAGCCAGATCGGGCATCGCTGCATCGGCGCCAAGATCGACGGCCGTATCGTCCCTTTCACCTATCAGCTGCAAACCGGCGATCAGGTGGAGATCATCACCCAGAAACAGCCTAACCCAAGCCGGGACTGGATGAATCCCAGTCAGGGCTTTTTGCGCACCAGTCGGGCTCGCTCCAAGGTGGCTACCTGGTTCAAGAAGCAGGACAGGGACAAGAATATCCTCGCCGGTCGAGAGGTACTGGACAAGGAGCTGGAACGGTTGGGACTGACCTTCTCCCAGATCGACAAGGCGGCGCTGGAACGTTTCAACGTTACCCATCTCGACGACTTGCTTGCGGGTATCGGTGGTGGCGACTTGCGCATCAATCAGCTGCTCAATTACCTGCAGGGGCTGCACAAGAAGCCGACCGGTGAAGAGCTGGACGAGGCGGTGCTGCGCCAGCTGGAATTGAAGGCGGCGAGAAAAAATCCTGACGCCAAGGGGCAGGGCCACATAGTGGTGCAGGGCGTGGGTAATCTGATGACCAGTATAGCCCGCTGCTGTCAGCCGATACCCGGCGACGAGATTGTCGGTTTTATCACTCAGGGGCGGGGCATATCCATTCACCGGGCCGACTGCGAGCAGTTGAAGGAGCTGACGAACCAGCACCCCGAGCGAATGGTGGAGGCGGTGTGGGGGGAGAACAGCTCCGGCGGTTATCATCTCACTCTGCGGGTAGTGGCAAACGATAGATCCGGCTTGCTTCGGGACATCACCACCATACTGGCCAACGAAAAAATCAATGTGATGGGCGTCAACAGCCGCTCCAATTACAAGCAGCAGACGGCGACCATCGACATGGAGCTGGAAATTTACAATATCGACACCCTGAGCCGGACCCTGGCCAAGATAGGTCAGTTGCCGGACATACTGGAAGCCAAACGGCTGTAACGGGAGCACGGATGGAGCACTATAACTACTCACTCGGCGACTTGCTGTCCATCATGGCGGCACTCAGGGATCCGGAAAACGGGTGTCCCTGGGATCAAAAGCAGGACTTTGCCAGCATAGTGCCGCATACCCTGGAAGAAGCCTATGAGGTAGCCGATACCATAGAGCGGGGCGAACTGAGCGAGCTGCCGGGCGAGCTGGGTGATCTCCTGTTTCAGGTGGTGTTTTATTCCCGGCTGGGAGAAGAGCAGTCGCTGTTCAACTTCGGTGATGTGGTGCAGGCCATCAGCCACAAGCTGGTGCGTCGGCATCCCCATGTGTTCGGCAACGCCGAACTGGACAGCGAAGAGCAGGTCAAGGCCAACTGGGAAAAGACCAAGGCGGTCGAGCGGCGCAGCAAGAATGTGACCGCCACCAGCGCGCTGGACGATATTCCCCGCAATCTGCCGGCCCTGAGCCGTGCCAACAAGATTCAGAAACGCTGCTCGGCGGTGGGCTTCGACTGGCGTGAGCTGCCACCGGTGGTGGACAAGATCCACGAAGAGCTGGATGAGGTGATGGCCGAGCTTGACCAGCCCGAGCAGGACCCGGACCGGATAGCCGATGAACTGGGCGATTTGCTGTTCGCCTGCGTTAACCTGGTGCGCCATCTCAAGCAGGACCCGGAGGCGGTGCTGCGCCGGGCCAACGATAAGTTCGAGCGTCGCTTCCGTGGCGTAGAGCTGGCACTACAGGCCGACGGCAAAGACAGCCGGGATTGCAGTCTGGACGAATTGGATGCTTACTGGCGGCAGATAAAGGCCGGCGAGTAATCAGCGCTTAATCTTTGCTCGCCAATGCCGATATCCTGTTCAGGAGGATCACCGATGAAGCGTCTGCGCGGATTGTTACTGTTGTGCCTCTGCCTGCCGGTATTGGCAGAAGAAAAAACCGCTACCCCGGAGCCACCGGCAGCACCGACGTTGTCGGATATCAACGAGCTGCGGGCGGTGCCCTTGTATGAAGAATATGAGCTGATTGAGTGGATTAATGCCAATCGTCATCTGCAACAGGTGCGCGATCGGGATCACTGCCAGCTGGTACAGGATATCGAGGCGAGGGCCGAGGTGCTGCGCCTGCCTGCCTACCAGTTTCTGTGGGGCGATATGCTGGCCTGGGGCGTCTGTGTACCCCAGCAGTCGCGCCGGGGGCTGGGCATGATATGGCAGGCGGCGGAGCAGGGGCTGCCGGCCGCGTTGGAGCAGCTGGGTCGCTATTATTATCAGGGTACTCTGGTACAGCAGAATCGGGAGCGGGCCGCTCCCCTGATGCAGGAAGCCGCCAGTCTCGGGCTGGAGAAGGCGCAGTTTACCTGGGCCCGCTGGCTGCTGGAGGGGGCGGGGAGTCCGCTCGACTATCCCCAGGCCTACCTGTGGCTGAAGCAGATGGTGCAGGCCGACAAGCTACAGCACCGGGAAGCACAGCGGCTGAGTGCGGCGCTGGCGGCCAGAATGCCGGCGCACAAGGTCAGGGAACTGAATCACCGGCTGTTGTTTTGAGACCGAGCCCTGAATCTGCGCTCTGAACCGGTTCTTGCGGCTCACGGCAGATGCCGTCGGCCGGATTGACATTTAATGTCACCTTCCGCCGCTAATGTGTATCATGTATATATATTCTTCCGCGTTCAGGATACCCCAGCATGAAGCTGACCACCTATACCGATTTCGGCTTGAGAACCCTGATGTATCTGGCCACCCTGCCCGAAGGGAAGCTGACCAGCGTGGCTCAGGTATCCAGTTTGTACGATATATCGCGTAACCATCTGGTCAAGGTGGTGAATCAGCTGGCGCGGGAAGGTTATATTCATGCGGTACGTGGCAAGAATGGTGGTATTCGACTGGCCAGAACGCCGCGTGATATCAACATAGGACAGGTCGTTCGGGCGCTGGAAAACAACCTGAATGGCATCGATTGCGGCAGTCCGGCCTGCCATCTGGTGCCGGCCTGCCGGTTACGGGATGCGCTCAGGCTGGCGATGGAAGCCTTTCTGCAGGTCATGGAAGGGTATACGCTGGCGGATCTGACCGGCAACCGGGAAGAGCTGATGGTCATTTTCAACCAGCTGGAGCTGCAGGCCGGCAAGCCATCCTCCTGAAAGTTTACTGCAGATACTTAACCCGGTACTCAACTCCGATAATAGTGCGGCAGCACCCGTACCAGTTTCACCATGTTGTTTTCTACTTCCAGAATTTCAATCGGATACCCGGCCAGGCGCAGGCCGATATTGGCCTCGGGGATGTCTTCCAGATACTCGAGGATCAGACCATTGAGCGAGCGAGGGCCGTCGTTCGGTAGTTCCCAGCCCAGCTCCTTGTTGATGTCCCTAATACTGGCCGAGCCTTCAATCAGGTAGGAACCGTCATCCTGAGGCTTGATCTCGTCGCTCAGGGTCGGGCTGATGGTGGTGGTGAAGTCACCCACTATTTCTTCCAGAATATCATCCAGCGTTACCAGCCCCTGAATATCGCCGTACTCATCGACGATCAACCCGATACGTTCCTTGTTGCGCTGAAACTTGACCAGCTGTACGTTCAGTGGCGTCGCCTCGGGAATATAGTACAGCTCGCGTACCGCTCGCATCAGGCTGGACTTGCTGAACTCATCCTTGGCCAGCAGCCGCAAGGCATCGCGGGCGTGGATAAAGCCCAGCGCATCGTCAATATTGTCCCGGTACAGCAAGACCTTGGTATGCGGACTCTGCATCAGGCGACGGCTGATGGTTTTCCAGTCCTGGGTCACGTCGATGCCATAGATCTCGTTACGCGGCACCATGATGTCGTCGACCGTCACTTTTTCCAGATCCAGGATGGACACCAGCATGTCCTGGTGCCGACGCGGGATCAGGGCTCCGGCCTCGTTGACGATGGTACGCAGTTCTTCCGAACTGATGGCGGTGTCTTCTCCGCCATGGGGGTTGATGCGAAACAGTGCCAGCAGGCCGTTGGAAATGGCGTTGATGGCCCATACCGCCGGATACAGAAGCACCATCAGGGGCCTGAGAACAAAGGAGGCCGGAAAGGCGACCCGCTCCGGATACAGGGCCGCGAGTGTCTTGGGGGTGACCTCGGCAAAAATCAGCACCACTATGGTCAGTGCCACGGTGGCGATGGCCACGCCATAGTCACCGTACAGGCGGATGGCGATCAGGGTGGCGATGGCCGAGGCAAGGATATTGACCAGGTTGTTGCCGATCAGGATCAGGCCGATCAGCCTATCGGGACGGGACAGCAGCTTTTCAACCCGAGTGGCGGACGTATGGCCACCTTGAGCAAGATGGCGTAACCGATAGCGGTTCAGCGACATCATGCCGGTTTCGGAACTCGAAAAAAACGCGGAAATAAAGAGTAAAGCTATCAGGATGCCCGTTAGGGTACCCGTGGATATGTCGTCCAAGCAGACCGTCCTGTGTCATGAAACTGATCAATTACTAAGGGTTTGACCGGGTGCTGTCAAGTCGGTTAGCCCAGCAGCACCTCGCGCACGAAGCGGCTGCCGAAATAGGCGAGGGTCAGCAGTATGCTGCCGGCCACGCTGGTCCAGATAACCTTGCGGCCGCGCCAGCCAAGGCGATGATGCCCCCAGAGAAGACCGACATAGACACACCAGGCCAGAATGGTGAGGATGGCTTTATGGGCTTTGCCGGGGCTGAACATTTCCTGCAGAAAGAAGAGTCCGGTAGAGATAGACAGGGTCAGTACCACCACACCGACAAAAATCAGCCGGAACAGATAGCGTTCTATGGTCATCAGCGGCGGCATTGCGGGCAGGTTGGTGAGCTTGTGTGTTTTTAATCTGTGATTGAGAAAACCAAGCAGAATAGCCAGCAGGCTGGCCATCACCAGCAGAGAATAAGACATGAGTCCCAGGCCGATGTGCAGTAACACCTCGGGGCGGCTTTCCAGATGCATGCTGTAATAACCGGGCAACAGCACGTCTGCAGCCAGTAGCAGGCCGGCAAAGCCGTAGACCAGCGGCATCAACAGCCACACCTTGAAACGTGTGACCAGTACCGTCATCAAGGCTGAAATTATCAGGCTGACGACAGAGGCCACATTGAGCATACTCAGGTTTTGCCCGGGTACCTGTACCACTGTGTTGAACAACCAGAGGCCATGTAGCAACAGCGCGCACAGCGCCGCAAGCAGGCCGTAGCTGCGCCCTTTGTTCTGGGGGTTGAGCAGATTATGCACACAGGCGAAGGCCGCCAACAGATAAAATGCCATCGCCAAAACAGCAAGCAATTCCATAATGAATTTAAGCCATTAACCGGTGAATATAGAAGAGTGGCCAGTATACCCTTAACACAAAGCACATCGCTACCCGGCCTCGCTTAAGTTCGACCGATAACTTGGGTATACTGGTGGTAATTTTCGCCAACTGCGGACCACATCATGTTTGAAAATCTCACCGAAAGACTGTCGCGTACGCTGAAAAACATCAGTGGCCGCGGTCGGCTGACCGAAGAAAATATCAAGGAAACATTGCGTGAAGTGCGCATGGCGCTGTTGGAGGCCGACGTGGCCCTGCCGGTGGTGCGTGAATTCGTCAACCGGGTCAAGGAGCGTGCGGTTGGCCAGGAAGTCTCCAAGTCCCTGAGTCCGGGCCAGGCCTTCATCAAGATAGTCAATGCCGAACTGGTGTCGGTAATGGGCGAGGCCAACGAAGAGCTCAACCTGACGGTGACACCGCCGGCGGTGATCCTGATGGCGGGTCTGCAGGGGGCAGGTAAAACCACCTCGGTCGGCAAGCTGGCCAAGTACCTGAAGGAACGACACAAGAAAAAAGTATTGGTGGTCAGTGCCGACGTTTATCGTCCGGCGGCGATCAAGCAGCTCGAGACCCTGGCGGCGGATCTGGATGTTGAGTGCTTCCCCAGCAATATCGAACAGAAGCCGGTGGACATAGGCCGTAATGCGGTGGACTACGGCCGCAAGCAATTCTTCGATGTTGTGCTGGTGGATACCGCCGGTCGTCTGCACATCGATGAGGCCATGATGACCGAAATTCAGCAGTTGCACGAGGCCATCAACCCCATCGAAACCCTGTTCGTGGTCGATGCCATGACCGGTCAGGATGCGGCCAACACCGCCAAGGCGTTCAGCGAAGCGCTGCCGTTAACCGGGGTGATCCTCACCAAGGCCGACGGTGATGCCCGGGGTGGTGCCGCCTTGTCGGTGCGTCATATTACCGGCAAGCCTATCAAGTTTATCGGTATGGGCGAAAAAGTGGAGGCCTTGGAGCCGTTCCACCCGGACCGTATCGCCTCGCGCATCCTGGGCATGGGTGATGTGCTGTCGCTGATCGATCAGATGGAGCGGTCGGTCGACAAGGACAAAGCCGCCGAAATGGCGAAAAAGCTGAAGAAAGGCAAGGGCTTCGATCTGGAAGACTTCCGCGATCAGCTGGCGCAGATGCGCAACATGGGGGGCATGATGAGCCTGATGGACAAGCTGCCGGGCATGAACCAGCTGCCGGACAACGTCAAGGACCAGGTCAACGACAAGCTGACGGTTCGAATGGAAGCCATTATCGGCTCCATGACCCCGAAAGAGCGTCGTCATCCGGATCTGATCAAGGGCTCGCGCAAGCGGCGTATCGCCCTGGGTTCCGGCACCGAGGTGCAGGAAGTGAACAAGCTGCTCAAGCAGTTCACCCAGATGCAGAAAATGATGAAAAAGATGTCCGGTAAGGGCGGCATGCGCAAGATGATGAGTCAGATGCAGGGCATGATGGGGCCGGGTGGTATGGGCGGCGGTGGTCGTCGCGGCCCCTTCTGAATTAAAGACCACTCGTCCGGTTGTCACGGCGGCCGGATCATCGGTGACCTGGAATATCTGGCGGCGGCGGAAGCTGCATGTGGCTAGGCGGTATCCGCCGCCGCTGGCTTCCAATTTGGTTGCATTCTCACCGCATCAGAGTACAATTGCGCAGCTTATTTTAAGCCAGGGTTCGCATTGTCTGCGGGCCTTGTTTGTTTCAGTATATAGAGGACGATATGGTAACCATTCGTTTACAACGTGGTGGCGCTAAGAAGCGTCCGTTTTACCAGGTAGTAGTTGCTGACAGCCGCTACGCTCGCGATGGCCGTTTCATCGAGAAAGTAGGTTTCTTCAACCCGATCGCTTCCGGTCAGGCAGAAAAACTGCGTCTGGATCTCGAGCGTGTTAATCACTGGGTTGGCCAGGGTGCAACCGTATCCGAGCGCGTAGCCAAATTGATCAAAGACGCAGCCAAAGCAGCGGCCTAAGTCTTTACAGGTAGGGAATTAAAGTGAGCGAACCTGTAGTAGTAGGCCAACTGGGCGCCGTTTACGGCATTAAAGGTTGGTTGAAGGTCAACTCCTTTACCGACCAACCAGAAGGTATTTTCGATTATCGGCCCTGGCTGATAAAAGATGGCAGCAGTTGGCGTGAAATCCAGGTTACTGGATGGAAACGTCATGGCAAGGGTCTGATTTGCAAACTGATTGATATCGATCAGCGCGAGCAGGCACAAATGCTGACCGGTGCCGACATCGCGGTAAGTGCAGAATCGTTTGCTGCCCTGCCGGATGACGAATTCTATTGGCGTGATCTGATCGGTTGTCGGGTGAAGAACACCAAAGGCTATGATTTTGGCCTGGTGACTCAGCTGATGGAAACCGGCTCTAACGACGTGCTGGTAGTTAAAGCCAATGCCAACGATGCATTTGGTCAACGAGAACGGTTGGTCCCGTTTTTGGAAGATCAGGTTATAAAGTCCGTGAATATTCAGGACAGCATCATCGAAATTGATTGGGATCCGGATTTTTAACCCGAGTCGAATCGCGCGGAGAGAATCATGTGGATAGGGGTCGTTAGCCTCTTCCCGGAGATGTTCCGGGCAGTATCCGACTTTGGTGTAACCGGGCGGGCCGTTAAAGATGGCCTGCTGACATTTGAATGCTGGAATCCGCGGGATTTCACCCGGGACAAACACCGCACTGTCGACGACAGACCCTACGGGGGCGGACCCGGGATGCTGATGATGGTTCAGCCACTGCGCGATGCCATAGCGGCGGCGCGACAGGCGGCAGGTGAGGGGGTACGGGTAATTTATCTGTCACCTCAGGGCCGCAAGCTGGATCAGCAAGGCGTGACCGAACTGGCAAGACACGAGAAGTTGATTCTGGTGGCCGGTCGGTATGAAGGAGTGGATGAGCGCGTTATTCAGGCCGATGTCGACGAAGAGTGGTCGGTCGGAGATTACGTGCTCAGTGGCGGCGAATTGCCGGCCATGGTACTGGTGGATGCGGTGGCCCGTCTGGTGCCCGGTGTTCTCGGTGACATGGCGAGTGCGGAGCAGGATTCCTTCAGCGAAGGGCTTCTGGATCATCCTCACTACACGCGTCCTGAGCAACTGGCGGGGATGGCCGTTCCCAAAGTGTTGTTGAGTGGCAACCACGCCGATGTGGCCAGCTGGAGAATGCAGCAGTCATTGGGCCGGACCTGGTTAAGAAGGCCGGAACTCTTGAACAACCTAGCTCTGACTGACGAGCAAGAGCAGCTTCTTGCCCAATTTGTTCGCGATTATCGTGAGCCAGAACAGTAGAGTTTTCAGTTTACCCTAGGTAAGGAAATATCATGAGCAACATCATTAAGCAGCTTGAAGACGAACAATTGCGCACCGATATCCCCGAGTTTGGCCCGGGCGATACCGTGCGTGTAATGGTACGCGTTGCCGAAGGCGGCAAAGAGCGTCTGCAGGCTTATGAAGGCGTCGTTATCGCCAAGCGTAACCGTGGCCTGCACTCTGCATTCACCGTGCGCAAGATCTCTAACGGTGAAGGCGTTGAGCGTGCCTTCCAGACTCACAGCCCGCTGATCGGCAGCGTGGAAGTGAAGCGTCGTGGCGCCGTGCGTCGTGCCAAGCTTTACTATCTGCGTGACCGTGCTGGTAAGTCTGCTCGTATCAAAGAGCGTCTTACTCCCCGCGGCAGCAAGTAAGCCGACCGGTTGTGTCAAAAGGCCCGCTCACGCGGGCCTTTTTGTTTTTGTGCCTCTGGCGCTAGCCGTTTATACCCGTCCCATTAAGTACCTGCTCAGATTTTGGGGTGGAGTTCCAGAGGCAACAGAGCCTCTTCCCTCGACACGCTACGAGTACATCCATGTAAGCTCGGAAATGCCGTCCCTGGCATTTCACGGTCGTGGGAGGCGTTCACTGTTGCCTCTGCTGGAATACCGAGTTGCCCGCAGACAGTGCCAACAGGCGACTCTGTAGCATCAGGGAGGACAAAGGGTCTGCTCCACCGCCCATCAGATGACAGGGATGTCATCTGATGGGCGTCACATGAATGTGCTTGAAGCGGGTCGCTGGAGCAGACTCTTTGTCCGACATTGAGGCAGAAATTAAATAGATCATTTGTTTAATGTAATAGGTATTACAGCATGAAATGCCGGGCCAGCAGCGCCGCGGTAAAGTTGGTTTTAAGGTAGAAGCCGCGCGGCAGTGTCATGATGGGTTGTCCCTGACAGCCTACCGCCTCGGTCAGCGCCCGGCTGTTGGCTGCCTTGGGCCTGAGTTGCAGTACCTGGCCATGACGGGCGCTGATGTTCTGCACCTCCCCCAAACTTATCAGCTCCATGATTTCTTCCCAGTCCTGGCGTAACAACCCTTCTTCCTGCTCGTTCGGGCTCCACAGCAACGGTTGACCGATGATCCTGTCGCCGGGTGCCAGGCAACGTTCTCCGAGCACCGGTATCCACAAGACCCGGGATAACTTGTTGCGCACGTTGGAGTCTTCCCAGCGCAGGCCGCCGATGTCCGTCAGCGGCGCCACGCTGACAAAGGTGGTTTCCAGTGGCTTGCCTCGACCGTCGATGGGGATGGTTTTCAGCTCGACGCCCAGTTCGGGAAAGTCCTGCTCCGGCTTGGATCCTGCACTGGCTCCCAGTGCCAGCTCGAGTAGTTGCCCCACCCAGCCCTTGTCTCGCCGCAGATTGGGAGGAATCGGGATATCAAGCGATTGGGCCAGCTCTCCCAGCGACAGGCCGGCCAGTTGTTCGGCGCTCAGTTGCAGGGCCGGGATCGATGCAGGGCGGGAAATTGGCTTGTTCAAAGTATGACCGCCCTCCAGGGATGAGAAAAATACTGACCAACGAGCCAGTAATTATTATAACCACATGATTTAAAATGACTTATAAACTGCTTGTTATTGCACTTTTTGGCGGCTGCATGATATACCGGTTTTACTCGAGTATAAACATGCTGTTGCACAGCCTTATCCACAGAAATTCTGGATAACTGGGCATTGCGGTCGGGTGGTGATTTTACGGTGGCCAGAATGGCAAAAATCGGATTTTTTTTCTTACCGTTAACACTCTGTTTACCTGGGTTTTGTGGATAAGTTGCCGGTGGTTGATCTTTGAGCAGTAAAACTTACTAACACAGCAGTCATTTTGATATGGGCTGTGAAAAGATCCAGCTCGATCCTTTTTTTTGATGTTAATATTCTGATTTATTAGTGTTTTTTGTCTTATCTTGTGTTTTGATCAGCCGGTAATTCAAGTTCCGCAGAAAAGGGGATCTCAAGCTATACAGCCTTTATCACAAGCTTATCCACATAAATTGGGGGAAAGCGATCCCCCGATGATCCTTTTTCTGTTTATAACTATTGACAAAAAGACAAGTTATTCAACATTGACTATCAAGCTGGCGCTGACAGCATCATTTGCCGGGAATAGGGGAATATGGAACAATCGTCCTTATGTTATTTTTTTAGTCTGGTGATTGCGTGATAGATGGCGACGGTTTTCGTCCCAATGTAGGCATAGTGATCTGCAATCGCAAAGGCCAGGTGTTATGGGCCAGACGCTACGGGCAACATTCCTGGCAGTTCCCCCAGGGCGGGGTGGACGACGGCGAAACGCCGGAGCAGTCCATGTATCGGGAGCTGTACGAAGAAATCGGGCTCAGGCCCGAAAATGTCACCTTGCTGGCGGTCACCCGCCACTGGCTGAAGTACAAGTTACCCAAGCGTCTGGTGCGATGGGACAGCAACCCCGTCTGCATCGGTCAAAAACAGAAGTGGTTTCTGTTGCGGTTGGAGTCGGATCATGAATCGCACATCGAGTTTGGTTGTCATGGGCATCCCGAATTCGATGACTGGCGCTGGGTCAGTTACTGGTACCCGGTGCGTCAGGTAGTATCTTTCAAGCGGGAAGTATATCGACGGGTACTACGGGAATTTGCCCCCATAGTGATGGCAGAGCAAGGCCGCCGAGACGGTCGTAAACGACATCGGTAACCCATCGACACAGGAGTAGGCGGCAGTGTTAAAGGAATTGCGGGAAATCGTTCAGCAGGTAACGGCCAGCTCTGACCTTAATGAGGCCATGGGTGAACTGGTCCGGCAGACCCGTAATGCCATGCAGGTGGACTGCTGCTCCATTTATCTGCGTCAGGAGCATGAGCAGAACTACCTGTTGGCGGCCACCGATGGCCTGGCCGCCAAGGCAGTGGGTCGGGCGAGGATCCCGCTGGGTGAGGGTATCGTCGGTCTTATCGGTGAAAAGGAAGAGTTGATCAACCTGGCCGATGCCCAGTTGCACCCCAAATTTAAATACCTGCCGGAAGCCCGTGAAGATGCCTTCAAGTCCTTCCTCGGCGCGCCCATTATTCACCAGCGCAAGACCCTGGGCGTGCTGGTGGTGCAGCAAAAACAGGTACGGCTGTTCGAAGAGGGGGAAGAGTCGTTTCTGGTTACCCTGGCTTCCCAGTTGGCCACCGTTATCGCCCATGCCGAAGCCAAGGGCAATCTGCGTTCTCCCAACTGGCACGGTATGCTGCGTGGACTGGCTGGTTCTCCCGGCGTGGCCATTGGCCGCGCCTGGGTGTGGCGGCCCCGGGTCGAGCTGAGCCAGGTGAAGGAGCGCAAGGCGGATGATGCTACCGTGCAGCACGAGCGACTCGACAAGGTGCTGGTGCAGGTGGAAGACGAGCTGAACAGCATGGCGCTGCGTTTCAAGGAGTCTCAGGCCAGCGAGTCGGTGGCGGTGTTCGAGGTGTATCAGTATATCCTCAAGGATCCGGTCTTCATCGGCCTGATCCGGGAGCAGATAGAGCGGGGCTGGATCGCCGGCAGTGCGGTTAAACGAGTCTGTGAAAAACAAATAGCCCAGTTTTCCGTGATGTCTGACCCTTATTTGCGTGAGCGGGCGGCGGACATTCGCGATCTGGGTCAGCGATTGCTGACTCGCCTGATCCACGAAGATGATGGGCTGCTGACCCTGGATGAGCCGATCATTCTGGTGGCAGACGAAATCAGCGCCACCCTGATTGCGGAAATCCCCCGCAGTAAGCTCAAGGGCATTGTCTCCGCCAAGGGCTCCATCAACTCCCACGCCGCCATTCTGGCTCGTGCCATGGGCATTCCTGCGGTTATGGGAATCGATCATTCTTTCGAGCTGCTGGAAGACCGTACCCTGATCGTCGATGGTTACAATGGTGACCTGCTGGTGGAGCCGGTGCCTTCGGTGTTGCGCGAATATCGCCGACTGATCGCCGAAGAAGAACAGATGGACGAGCTCTTCGCCACGGTGCGCAACGAAAGCGCCGTAACCCTGGACGGCGTTACTGTGTCCTTGCTGCTGAACGCGGGTCTGAGTGCCGATACCGATATTGCCATGAACGACACCGCCGATGGGGTGGGGCTGTTCCGTACCGAAATTCCCTTCATGATGCGTGATCGCTTTCCCTCCGAGCAGGAGCAGGTCACCAGCTACCGTCGGGTTATGGCCAGCTATGTGGGTAAACCGGTGTGCATGCGTACCCTGGATGTGGGCGGCGACAAGCAGCTGCCTTACTTCCCGATAGTGGAAGAAAACCCCTTTCTCGGCTGGCGTGGCATTCGCCTTACCCTGGATCATCCCGAAATCTTTCTGGTGCAGTTGAAAGCCATGCTGCGTGCCAGTCAGGGGCTGGACAATCTGTCTATCATGCTGCCGATGGTGACCAGCCTGGATGAGGTGCGGGTGGCTCGCAAAATGCTGGATCGCGCCTGGCGTGAGGTGTCGGCCGAAACCGCCGATCAGAAAGGTATCATCCGCTACCCCAGTTTGGGGGTAATGATAGAGGTGCCCTCGCTGCTCTACCTGTTGCCGGATCTGGCGCCGCTGGTGGACTTCTGGTCGGTGGGCACCAACGATTTGACTCAGTATCTGCTGGCGGTGGATCGCAATAACGGCCGTGTGGCCGGTATTTACGATGCCCTGCATCCGGCGGTCTTGCGAGCCTTGCAGCAAATCATCGATGGGGCCCGCCGCTACGCCAAACCGGTCTCCATCTGTGGCGAGCTGGCCGGTGATCCCATCGGCGTGTTGGTGTTACTGGCCATGGGCTATCGCAGGTTCAGCATGAACAACAGCAATCTCATGCGCATCAAATATATAGTGCGTCAGTCTCGTTCCGATGAACTACAAAAACTGCTGCAGGAAGCCCTGAGTTACCAGAATACCAGTGTGTTCAAGGGCCTGTTCGGCCGTTATTTGGAAGAGCGGGGTCTGGGCGGGCTGTTGCGCGGCGGACGGTGATTCACAGATGAGAGAGCAGTGGCTGATAATGCACACCTTTTCGGGATGATTTTTTCGCTGGGTCGAGTGCATTCGACCGCTTCAGGTGCAATGCCACGCCGAGGTCGATTGAAATCGGCCCTACCAACAAAAGGCTCGGCTTTTCACCCTTCCTGACCCCCTGTCTTTGCAAATCTTTACCGCTCTTAAATTGCAGTACCGTCGTTTCGATAGCACAATACCCGCTTTTGTTGCTGACGGGGTAAGTGCATGTCTCAAGGTCACTGGGTGTTTCCCGGATTTGATCCCATCGCCATACAAATCGGTCCCCTGGCGGTGCACTGGTATGGTCTTATGTATCTGCTGGGCTTTCTGTTCGCCTGGCTGATGGCCAATCGCCGTGCGGCACGACCGGGCTCTGACTGGACCCGGGATCAGGTTTCCGACGTGCTCTTTTATGGCTTTCTCGGGGTGATCCTCGGTGGCCGCCTCGGCTATGTGTTTTTCTACCAGTTCGATACCTTTCTCGCCGACCCGCTCTACCTCGTCAAGATCTGGACCGGCGGCATGTCGTTTCACGGCGGCCTGGTCGGGGTGATCACCGCCCTCTGGCTGTTTGCCCGCAAGCAGCACAAAACCTTCTTTGCGGTATCCGATTTTATCGCACCGCTGATCCCTTTCGGCCTGGGCGCCGGTCGCATCGGTAATTTCGTTAATGGCGAACTGTGGGGACGAGTGACGGATGTGCCCTGGGGCATTATTTTTCCCGCGGCGGGGATGATGCCGCGACACCCTTCTCAGCTGTACCAGTTTGCCCTTGAAGGGGTGATTTTGCTGATCATCCTGAATCTGGCCTGGCGTGCGCGTCCGCCTCGTGGCGTGGTTTCCGGCCTTTTCCTGTTGTGTTACGGCCTGTTCCGCTTCATGGTGGAATTTGTACGGGAGCCGGATGCTCAGCTTGGCCTTTATCTCGATCTGTTCAGCATGGGGCAGTTGTTGTCGATGCCGATGATGCTGGCCGGTGCACTGATGTTATGGGCGGCCTGTCGTCGCCCCCAATGGTTTGGTAATGGAGAAAAAACAGCATGAAAGCCTATCTGGATCTGATGCAACATATCCTGGACAAGGGCGCCGTCAAGGAAGACAGAACCGGCACCGGCACCCTGTCAGTATTCGGTCATCAGATGCGCTTCGATCTGGCCGATGGCTTTCCGTTGATCACCACTAAGAAGTGTCATCTGAAATCGATTATTCATGAGTTGCTGTGGTTTCTGAACGGTGACACCAACATCGGCTACCTGAAGCAGCATGGGGTGCGGATCTGGGACGAGTGGGCCGACGACAACGGCGATCTGGGCCCGGTATACGGACATCAGTGGCGCAGCTGGCAGGGGGCGGATGGTCGCAGCATCGATCAGATAAGCCAGGCGCTGGAGACCATTAAGACCAATCCGGACAGCCGCCGTATCATCGTCTCGGCCTGGAATGTGGGCGAGCTGGATCAAATGGCGCTGGCGCCCTGTCACGCCCTGTTCCAGTTTTATGTGGTCGACGGCAAGCTGTCTTGCCAGCTCTATCAGCGCAGCTGCGATGTTTTCCTGGGACTGCCTTTCAATATTGCCAGCTATGCGTTGCTGACCCATATGCTGGCACAGCAGGCGGGACTCGACGTGGGCGATTTTGTCTGGACCGGAGGCGATGTACATCTCTATCGCAACCATCTGGAGCAGGCTCGGCTACAATTGGGTAGAGAGCCGTTGTCCCTGCCGACCCTTAAGTTGGCGCGCAAACCCGACTCCCTGTTTGATTATGCGTTCGAGGATTTTGTGCTGGAAAACTATCAGGCGCATCCGCATATCAAGGCTCCGGTCGCGGTTTAAAAAGAGTTTAAACTGTAAATTTTATTTTTCCTTGGTGTTAAATCCAATTTCAAAGTCGGCTATATAAGCTTATTTGCCGCTGAATACTCGATTTTACCGAGGTGTTAAGCAGAAACAATCGATTACTCGTCGGTGGAGGGCCTGATTACACTCGAAGATATTGTTAATAAGAGTGAGAGGGAGCCTCAATCATATGACGGATGTATTGAAACGTTTTCTGGCGATGGAATCTGCCGGCGGTATTTTACTGATAGTGGCTGCGATCGTCGCCATGGTCATGGCCAATACCGGTTTGTCCGATATTTATCAGGAGCTGCTCAACACCCAGATTCAGTTGCGGATCAGCAGCCTGGATCTGGACAAGACGCTGTCTCACTGGGTTAATGACGGCATGATGGCGGTGTTCTTTCTGGTCATAGGCCTGGAAGTGAAACGCGAGCTGGTGTCCGGTGCCCTGTCCACCCGCGAAAAAGCCATGTTTCCGGCACTGGCCGCCATTGGCGGCATGTTGTTTCCCGCCTTGTGGTTTTTGCTCTTTAACGTCGGCGAAGGCGCTAACCTGAATGGCTGGGCCATTCCTACCGCTACCGATATTGCCTTCGCCCTGGGGGTGATGGCCTTACTCGGCAAGCGGGTGCCGCTCAGCCTCAAGGTATTCCTGCTGGCACTGGCGATCATCGATGATCTGGGTGCCATCATCATTATCGCCCTGTTCTACAACCATGGATTATCTCTGCCCGCGATGTCGGTGGCGGTGATCGGTATCGGCGGCCTGTTCTGGCTGAATCGAGCCCAGGTCCACAGCCTGGTGCCGTATCTTATTCTCGGCTGGATAGTCTGGGCGGCGGTGCTCAAGTCGGGGGTGCACGCAACCCTGGCCGGGGTGATACTGGGCTTCCTGATCCCGCTGTATGGCCGCAAGTTTTCACCGGCTCGCCAACTGGAAAAATTCCTGCATCCCTGGTGTGCCTTTCTGATCCTTCCTGTGTTCTCTTTTGTGAACGCGGGGGTCTCGCTGCAGGGGCTCTCGCTGGCGGATTTGTCGTCGGCATTGCCGCTGGGCATCATGGCCGGTTTGCTGCTCGGTAAACCCATAGGCATCTTCCTGGTCAGCTGGGGGGCGATACGACTGGGTATTGCACAGCTGCCTGCGGGGGTATGTTTGAGGCAGATATTTGCGGTGTCCGTGCTCTGTGGCATCGGTTTCACCATGTCCATCTTCATCTCGTCGCTGGCCTTTACCGGGCACCCCGAGCTGGCCAATCTGTCGCGGCTCGGCATCCTGATGGGATCGACGCTGGCGGCGGTTATCGGCTATGGCATGCTGAATTATATCCTGCCTCGTCATCAATCCAGGGCAGCGCTGCAGATGTAGTTGTAGTCAGCGATGTGATCACCACCACTGCGATTGTGTGAAGTAGATTCAGTGGGCTTCAACACGGCGGCCGGGTATTCAAACCCGGCCGCTTTCATTATGATGGAGCCAATACGCATTGGAGATGGCCTTTGTCACACCTTAACTACAATCACCTGTATTATTTTTGGATGACGCAGAAGAAAGGCTCGGTCACGAAGGCGGCCGAAGCGCTGTTTCTGACCCCCCAGACCGTTACCGGGCAGATCCGCCAGCTGGAACAGCGCCTCGGTGGCAAGCTGTTCAAGCGCAAGGGACGCCAGCTGGAGGCCAGCGAGCTGGGGCAACTGGTGTTCAAGTATGCGGATCGCATGTTCAGCTTGTCTTACGAGATGCTGGATATAGTGCATTATCGCAAGGAAGATCACCTGATTTTCGACGTCGGTATTGCCGATGCCTTGTCCAAGCGGCTGGCGAGTCGGGTCTTGTTGTCGGTGATCCCCAATGACGGTTCCATTCATCTGCGCTGCTATGAATCGACCCACGAAATGTTGCTCGAGCAGCTTAGCGAGCACAAGCTGGACATGATCCTGTCGGACTGCCCGGTAGACTCGGCCCAGCATGCGGGGCTGCTGTCCAAAAAACTGGGGGAGTGCGACATCGGCTTCTACTGCCGAGAGCCGTTACCGACCAAGCCTTTTCCCGAATGCCTGGAAGAACGCCGGTTGTTGATCCCGGGGCGGCGTACCGCCATGGGCCGGCAACTGCAGCACTGGCTGGAGGTGCAGGGCCTCAAACCGCAGATCCTGGGTGAATTCGATGATGCGGCGCTGATGAAGGCTTTCGGCTTTTTCAATCAGGGTATCTTCGTGGCGCCGGCTATCTACCGGGACGCCATTTTACAATATCAGCCGGTGATTGAGCTCGGTCGGGTCGAAGAGCTGAAAGAAGAATACTACGTCATTTTTGCCGAGCGGATGATCCAGCATCCGGCGGTAAAGCGACTGTGTGAAAGTGATTTCACCTCGCTGTTTTCCGGTCTGGACGATTTTTCCGCGGTGATACCGCCCGTTACCTTCGACGGTGAATTTAGTTAAAACATCTGAGAGTGGACATCATGATGGCATTGAATATGGAAGCAATGGAAGCGAGCGCGACCCAGGCGGTCAAACTGCTGAAGGCGTTGGCCAACGAACGAAGATTGTTTATTTTGTGTCATTTACTCGACAAGGAGCTGTCGGTCGGAGAAATGAACCAGCATCTGGGGCTGAGTCAGTCGGCGCTGTCGCAACATCTGGCGTTGTTGCGTAATGACGATCTGGTACGCACCCGCAAAGAGGCACAGACGGTGTATTATTCGCTGAAAAGTGAGGAAGTACGGGAAGTGATTGCCCTGCTGCACAAGCTTTATTGTCGTGAGGCGTGAGGTCATCCCGGCCAGGGTTTATCGGGGAAAGGCCGTCTTCCTGCAGTGCTGCCCGGCTGAAGCCAGTATTGCAGATAATAAAAAACCGGCATTAAGCCGGTTTTTTTGACGCTGCAGATTAAGTCTCTGAATTACAGAGCCTTGATCTTGGCGTTCAGGCGACTCTTGTGACGAGCAGCTTTGTTCTTGTGGATCAGACCTTTGGTGGCCATACGATCCAGCAGGGGCTGAGCTACGTCGAAAGCTTTCTGTGCGTTCGCTTTGTCACCGCTGGCGATGGCTGCAACTACTTTTTTCACGTAGGTGCGAACCATGGAACGGCGGCTGGCGTTGTGCTTACGGCGTTTCTCTGCTTGAATCGCGCGTTTCTTAGCAGACTTGATATTAGCCAAGGTAAAACTCCTGAAACTGTCTTAGCGAGTGTTAATAAAAGGCCGAGGAATATGCCTTTTTCACCGCAGATTGTCAATTGATTTGAGCAAATAAACACCGCCCTGTGGTCAGATACAGGGCAGGGGGTTAAACTGTCGGCCGGATTCTAGCAGCATTCCCCTGCATTCAGCAATTTTCTTACCGCGAGGTTTTCATTTTGAGCAAGGCGCTTTTGCGATCAGGCCTGATTGTGTCTGCTATGACACTGGTATCCCGGGTGCTGGGGCTGGTACGCGACGTGGTGATCGCCAATTTATTAGGAGCCGGAGCCTCGGCCGACGTGTTCTTCTTTGCCAACCGGATTCCCAATTTTCTGCGCCGGCTCTTTGCCGAAGGGGCCTTCAATCAGGCTTTTGTGCCTGTGATGACCGAGTACAAGCAGACCCGCAGCTTCAAGGACACCCAGGATCTGCTGGCGGCGGTATCCGGTACCCTGGGGATGATAGTGACTCTGGTCACCCTGGTCGGCATGATTGGCTCCGGGGTGGTCACGGCGTTGTTTGGTGCCGGCTGGTTCATGGAATGGATGAATGACGGACCCGAGGCCTACAAGTTCGAGCTGGCCTCCCTGCTGCTGAAGGTGACCTTTCCCTACCTGTGGTTTATCAGCTTCACCGCCATGGCCGGGGCCATACTCAATACCTTCGGCAAGTTTGCGGTGTCTTCCTTCACGCCGGTATTTCTCAACCTGGCCTTGATTGCCGCGGCACTCTTTCTGTCACCACACATGGCGCAGCCCGAGCTTGGGCTGGCCATCGGCGTTTTTGCCGGCGGTTTGATCCAGTTTCTGTTTCAGTTCCCCTTTCTGGCCCGGCTGCACATGCTGGTACGGCCGCGCTGGGCCTGGCACCACCCCGGGGTGGTGAAGATCCGCACCCTGATGATACCGGCGCTGTTCGGGGTCTCGGTCAGCCAGGTCAACCTGCTGTTCGATACCATGCTGGCGTCCTTTCTGGCCACCGGCTCCATCAGCTACCTGTATTACTCCGATCGGCTGCTGGAGTTCCCACTCGGCCTGTTTGGTATCGCCATCGCCACCGTGATACTGCCGGCGCTGTCGAGTCGCCATGTGGATGAGTCAAAAGACGGCTTTGCCGCCACCATGGATTGGGGCGTGCGCATGGTGCTCCTGATGGGTTTCCCCGCCATGCTGGGATTGATAGTGCTCAGCGAGCCCATGCTACGGGTGCTGTTCATGCGCGGCGAATTCGGCGTGACGGAGGTCACGGCGGCCGGCAAGAGTCTGGTGGCCTACGGCGTGGGGTTGCAGGCCTTCATGCTGATCAAGGTGCTGGCGCCGGGCTACTATGCTCGGCAGGACACCAAAACCCCGGTGCGCTTCGGCATTATCGCCATGGTGGCCAACATGGTGTTCAATGCGCTGCTGATTTTTCCGCTCGGCTATGTGGGGCTGGCGCTGGCCACCGCCATGTCGGGCATCCTCAATGCCGGCTTGCTGGCCTGGGGGTTGAGTCAGCGCGATATCTATCATCCCAGCCGTCAGACTCTGGGCTTCGCTCTCAAGGTGGCATTGGCCAGCGGCGGCATGGCGGCGTTGTTGTGGTGGCTGTCACCGCCGCTGGCCCAGTGGGCCGAGTGGGGCATGATGAGCAGCAGTTTGCACCTGCTGAGCTATATCGGTGCCGGTGCCGTGTGTTACGGTGCCTTGCTGCTGTTGAGCGGCGTACGGATAAAGCACCTGAAAACCGTATAGCAAAGGCTGATCCTGAAGGCCGGCTGAGGTATAATCCGCCGATTTACGGAGGCCGGTATCGGAGTCTATGGAGCTTATTCGCGGCATACACAACATCAAACCATGGCATCACGGCTGTGTGCTGACCATCGGTAACTTTGATGGGGTGCATCTGGGGCACCAGGCCGTATTGCGTCGTCTTGTCGAGCAGGCCCGTCGTCTCAAGGTACCGGCCTGTGTCATGGTATTCGAACCACAGCCACAGGAGCTGTTTACCGGTGGCGAGGCACCACCCCGGCTGACCCGGCTGCGGGAAAAATACCAGCAGTTGGCGCGTCTCGGCATCGATCGCCTCTTGTGCGTGCGCTTCAATGCCGACTTTGCCGCCCAGTCTCCGGATGAGTTTATCCGTGGTCTGCTGGTGGAAAAACTGGGGGTGCGCTTTCTGGTGGTGGGCGACGATTTTCGTTTCGGCCGGAATCGGGGCGGAGACTTCGAACTGCTGACCCGGGCCGGCCGGGCCTTCGACTTCGAACTGGTCAGTACCCAGAGCTGGCGCATGAACAGTCGGCGGGTCAGCAGCACCCTGATCCGCGAGGCACTGGCGGCAGACCGGCTGGATGATGCCGCCACCATGCTGGGGCGCCCCTTCAGCCTGTGCGGGCGGGTAGAGCACGGCGCCAAGCTGGGACGGACCATCGGTTTTCCCACCGCCAACGTGCCCCTCAAGCGACAGGTAATACCGGTGTCCGGTGTTTATGTGGTGGAGCTGTGGCTGAACGGTCAACGTTACCCCGGGGTTGCCAATATCGGTGACAAGCCCACCGTCAACGGCACCCGCGCCTTGTTAGAAGCACATCTGTTTGATTTTTCCGGCGATCTGTACGGCAAACAGGTGGAAGTCGAGCTCCGCCATAAATTGCGGAATGAGCAAAAATTCGCTTCCTTTGCGCTGCTGAAGGAGCAAATTCAACGCGATGCCGCCCAGGCCCGACAATGGTTCGGGCTGGCGGCATCAGAACCGAACGGAATGTAGGATTCATGACCGACTATAAAAACACCCTGAATTTGCCCGAAACGGAGTTTCCCATGCGTGGCAACCTGGCTCAACGCGAGCCGGAGATGCTGAAACGCTGGATTGAGCAGGACTTGTACGGCGCCGTGCGTCAGGCCAAGGCCGGCAAGAAGCCGTTTATTCTGCACGACGGCCCTCCCTACGCCAACGGCAGTATTCATATCGGTCACTCGGTCAACAAGATTTTGAAAGACGTTATCGTCAAGTCCAAGGGACTGCTGGGTTACGACTCTCCCTACATTCCGGGCTGGGACTGCCACGGTCTGCCCATCGAGCTGAAAGTGGAAGGCAAGGTCGGCAAGCCCGGCGTCAAGGTATCTGCCGCCGAATTCCGCGCAGCCTGCCGGGCCTATGCCAAGGAGCAGATTGAAGCGCAAAAAACCGACTTCATTCGTTTGGGGGTACTGGGCGACTGGGAAAATCCCTACCTCACCATGAATTTCGATACCGAAGCCAACATCATTCGTTCGCTGGCCAAGATCATCGATAACGGCCATCTGCACAAGGGCTCCAAGCCGGTGCACTGGTGTACCGATTGTGGCTCTGCACTGGCCGAAGCCGAAGTGGAATACGAAGACAAGCGCTCACCGGCCATCGACGTGCGCTTCAGGGCGGTAGACGAAGCAGCCGTGGCGGCCAGTTTCGATTGTGCCGACGGCCATACCGGCCGGGGCCCGCTGTCGGTCGCCATCTGGACCACTACTCCCTGGACCATGCCCGCCAATCGCGCGGTCGCGCTGCATGCGGAGCTGAGCTACGCCTTGGTTCAGGTGGAAGGGGACAACCCCGAGCGTCTGATCCTGGCCGCCGATCTGGTCAAGGACGTGATGGACAGAGCCGGTATCAGCCATTATCACAACCTGGGCTACTGCCAGGGTGCAGGTCTTGAGCTGAAGCGTTTCCAGCATCCCTTCTACGACTTCGATGTGCCCGCCATTCTGGGTGAGCATGTCACCACCGAATCCGGTACCGGCGCCGTGCATACCGCCCCCGGCCACGGCCAGGAAGATTTCGTGGTGGGCCAGCAATACGGTCTGGAAGTGGCCAATCCTGTGGGGGGCAACGGTGTTTACCTGCCCGATACCGAGCTGTTTGCCGGCCAGCATGTGTTCAAGGCCAACGATGCCGTGATCGAGGTATTGAAAGAGCGTGGCGCCCTGCTGCATCACGAGGCCTACAACCACTCCTATCCGCACTGCTGGCGCCACAAGACGCCGATTATCTTCCGTGCCACGCCTCAGTGGTTCATCAGCATGGATCAGGCCGGGCTGCGTGCTCAGGCTTTGGCCGAAATCAAGAAGGTACAATGGGTGCCCGAGTGGGGCCAGAATCGTATCGAGGCCATGGTCGAGAACCGTCCCGACTGGTGTATCTCCCGCCAGCGTACCTGGGGCGTTCCCATTGCCCTGTTCGTGCACAAGGAAACTCAGGCTCTGCATCCCCGTGCGACCGAACTGATGGAAGAAGTAGCCAGACGGGTAGAAAAAGCCGGCATTCAGGCCTGGTGGGATCTGGATCCGGCCGAGCTGCTGGGTAACGAAGCCAATCAGTACGAAAAGGTTCTGGATACCCTGGATGTCTGGTTCGACTCCGGCTCGACTCATTCCTCCGTGGTGGATGTGCGTTCCGAGTTTCAAGGCTATCCGGCCGACATGTATCTGGAAGGCTCGGATCAGCATCGTGGCTGGTTCATGTCATCCCTGATGATATCTACCGCCATGAAGGGCCACGCTCCTTACCGGCAGGTGCTGACCCACGGCTTTACCGTGGACGGCAATGGCCGCAAGATGTCCAAATCCATCGGCAACGTGGTCAGCCCGCAACAGGTGATGAACAAGCTGGGTGCCGACATTCTACGCCTCTGGGTCACCAGCACCGACTATTCCGGTGAGATGACGGTGTCCGACGAGATCCTCAAGCGCAGCGCCGATGCCTACCGCCGAATCCGCAATACCGCCCGCTTCCTGCTGGCCAATCTGAACGGCTTCAATCCGGCTACCGACATGGTGGCGGCAGACGACATGGTGTTGATCGACCGTTGGGCCGTGGGCCGTGCTCAGGCCATTCAGCAGGAAATTACCACCGCCTACGACGAATACAACTTCCATCTGGTTACCCAGAAGCTGATGCAGTTCTGCTCGGTAGAAATGGGCTCTTTCTATCTGGATGTGATCAAGGACCGTCAATACACCGCCAAGGCCGACAGCCTGGCCCGTCGCTCCTGCCAGACCGCGCTCTACCATATAGTGGAAGCGCTGGTACGCTGGATGGCGCCGATCATGAGCTTTACCGCCGACGAGATCTGGAATCTGCTGCCCGGCGAGCGAGCGCAATTCGTGTTTACCGACGAGTTCTACGAGGGGCTGTTCGGACTGTCCGGCAACGAGCAGTTGAACGATGCCTACTGGGCCGAGCTGCTCAAGATGCGTCAGGCGGTGAACAAGGCGCTGGAAGCCGCCCGTAAAGACAAGGTGATTGGCGCCGCGCTGGAAGCGGAAATCACGCTTTATGTCGAAGACGCGCTGGCGACCAAACTCGAGCGACTGGGTGACGAGCTGCGTTTCGTTATGTTGACCTCCAAGGTGAGCGTGCAGCCGCTGACCGAGGCCGGTGACGCCGCCGATACCGAAGTGGCAGGACTCAAGGTGAAAGTTGCCAAGAGCGCCGCCGACAAATGTGGCCGCTGCTGGCACCATGTGGATGACGTCAACAGCCATACGGGCCACGACGGCATCTGTGGCCGCTGTGTATCCAACGTGGCCGGAGACGGCGAAGTTCGCCGGTTTGCCTGATGACGACGTTGCGGGAAACCGGGTTACGCTGGTGGTGGCTGGCGATAGTAGCCATAGTGGTGGATCAGCTGAGCAAATGGCTCACCGTGTCTAACCTGGCCTATGGTTATCCGGGGGTGGAGATCACCCCCTTCTTCAACCTGGTGCACGTTTATAACCCGGGGGCAGCCTTCAGTTTTCTGGCCGACCAGGGCGGCTGGCAGCGCTGGTTTTTCGCCGGACTGGCCTTTGCGGTGACCGTGCTGCTCAGCGTCTGGATGTACAAGCTGCCCAAGGGGGCGCGCTGGTTACCGGTGGCCTATGCGTTGATCATCGGCGGTGCCATCGGCAACGTGATCGACCGCTTGATGCTGGGTCATGTGGTGGACTTTCTCGACTTTTACGTCGGCAACTGGCACTGGCCGGCGTTCAACCTGGCCGACAGCTTTATCTTCGTCGGTGCCGCCATGATCATTATCGACAGTTTCAAGAAGGACAGCCCCCAATGAGCAAACAGATAGGTCCGCAGAGTGAGGTACTGTTTCACTTCACCATCAAGCTGGAAGACGGCTCGGTGGCGGACAGCACCCAGTTGCACGGTAAACCCGCCAAGCTGAAAATGGGCGACGGCAGCCTGACACCGAGTTTCGAGGCCTGTCTTCTGGGCCTGAGTGAAGGTTCCAGTCACCGTTTTGAACTGGGGCCGAATGATGCCTTCGGGCCGGTCAATCCGGACAATATTCACCATATGGAACGCAGCCGCTTTGCCGCCGACATGAGTCTGGAAGAAGGGGCTATCCTCTCCTTTACCCAGCCCAACGGTGCCGAGATCCCCGGCATAGTGCGCGGCGTGTCCGGCGACTCGGTCACCGTCGATTTCAACCATCCCCTGGCCGGTTGTCCGGTTACCTTCGAAGTGGACATTCTGGCCGTCGAGCAACAGGCTGTTGATAAATAAGGAGCCCGATATGGATATTTTACTCGCCAACCCGCGTGGCTTTTGTGCCGGGGTCGATCGGGCCATCAGCATAGTGCAGAGCGCGCTGGAAAAATTCGAGGCACCTATCTACGTGCGCCACGAAGTGGTGCACAATCGTTATGTGGTCAACAAGCTCAAGCAGGCGGGCGCCGTGTTTGTGGAAGAACTGGATCAGGTGCCGGACGACAACATCGTCATCTTCTCCGCCCACGGCGTGTCCAAGGCGGTGCGGAAAGAAGCCAAACGCCGCGGCCTCAAGGTGTTTGACGCTACCTGTCCGCTGGTGACCAAGGTGCACATGGAAGTTCACCGGGCCAGCAAGAAGGGCATCGAGACCATTCTTATCGGCCATGCGGGTCATCCGGAAGTGGAAGGCACCATGGGCCAGTACGAAAGTGCCGAGGGCGGCATGTATCTGGTGGAAAATCCGGAGGACGTGGCCAGCCTGCAGGTGAACAACCCCGACAATCTGACCTTCGTAACCCAGACCACCCTCAGCGTGGATGAAACCTCGGACGTGATCGATGCCTTGCGGTCTCGTTTCCCTACCATAGAGGGGCCGCGTAAGGACGATATCTGTTACGCCACTCAAAACCGGCAGGATGCGGTGCGCGAGCTGGCGGCCAAGGTGGACGTGATGCTGGTGGTGGGCTCCAGGAACTCCTCCAACTCCAACCGGCTGCGGGAGCTGGCCGAGAAGATTGGCACCAAGGCTTATCTTATAGACTGCGTCGAGATGATAGTACCGGCCTGGCTGGAAGAAGCGGATCGCATCGGCGTGACCGCCGGCGCCTCGGCACCCGAAGTACTGGTGCAGGAAGTGATTGGCCATCTGCAGTCGTTGGGTGGCCATACCGTGTCCGAGCACCCGGGGCGGGAAGAAAACATAGTGTTTGAAGTGCCGGCCGAGCTGAAGGTAAAGCAGGTGTCCTGAAATAGCTCTGGCATGGCGCTTGACTGAAAAGGCCTTCGATATCGAAGGCCTTTTTGTTTTCCGAATTGTATTCCGAAAGGGTTGTTTGATGAGGTCGTGATTCCCGAGTCGAACTAAGGGCCCACTCCGCCGACCATCCGCGCCACGGATGGCACGGCTGAGCCTCCAGGGAGGATTCACGGCGAGTCGGGGCGGGCCGTTTACACAGAAATGAAATAGATCATTTTTTACTGGGTTTGCTATTACTGCCAGCAGGCCGTTGGTGTCTTGCTGTTGTTTCGGCTGAGGGTCAGGGGGCTGCAGGACACGCTGCCTTCCTTGTCGTTCAACTGGCTGCCTTGGGCGGTGGCGGTCACCGTATAACTGCTACCGGACACGGTTGCGCTGTAGTTGTAATGGGCGTTGCTGGTCGGGCTTATCAGATTGGCAGCCGAGCTGGTGTAGCCGGGATGAGAGATACGCCAGTCTTCCTGTTTCAACTGCATGTTGTACAGGCTCTGTATCGCTTCTATCCGCTTGCTTTTCAACAGGTAGCTGTGAAAAGAGGGGTAGGCGACTGTGGCCAGAATCGCGACTATGGCGACCACTATCATCAGTTCTACCAGGGTAAAGCCGGTACTCTTTTGCATCCAACCATTCCTTGTTTAAACGCCAGATATCGACCAAGCTTAACCACTGCTGGCAGCGGTGTCGCGGGATTTTGCCTTCAGGGAGGAAGCCAATGGAGAAGCGTCAGGCGGGGCTGACCCTGATCGAATTGCTGATCGGCATGGTGGTGATGGCACTCTTGCTGGCCATTGCCGTACCCAGCTTTCAGACTCTGCGTCAGCAGTACACGGTGCGTAGCGCCGGCATGGCAATGTATGCGGACTTGCAGTTGGCCCGCAGCGAGGCGATCAAGCGCAACAAGGACATCACCGTTTGTTTCAGCGGCTCGGGGACAAGCAGCTGGAGCTATCAGATCCAGGATCTTGTCAATTCCAGCGATTGTACAGCGGGTGCCAATGAAACGATTGAAACCTCGAACAGTCAGGACTATCCGGCAATTACCCTGACTGCTTCTTATAATCACCTGATCTTCAAGCCCAGAAGAAATACCCTGACCTCCGGCAATGTGACGCTTTCCAGCGGCGGTCAGGAAATGAAGATTATTAGCTGGAACAACAGCCGCATCAGAACCTGTTCCGATGATCGGCTGATAGGAGTGCCCGCATGCTGAAGCTGAATCACAATAGCGGCTTTTCGGTGGTGGAAATGCTGGTATCACTGGTGGCGGGGCTGCTGGTGGTGGTGGGTGCGACTTCTCTGTTTACCAGTGTCATGGTGTCCGGCAACACCACCCTGATGTTGTCTCGCCTCAATCAAGATGTGCAAAGTATCACCGATATCATGGTGCGGGATATTCAGCGGGCAGGCTATCATCCCAGTGCTGCTCAGGGGATGGATGGGGATGCGTCGGCAGCCTCCGCCGCACGCGCCGTTTTGTTCTCCACTACCAATGATTTATACGCTTCCAGCGGAGCCTCTGCCCCAGACTGTATCCGTATTAAATATTGGGATCCGGATTCTGCTTCCGGTGCGGGGTCAGTGGTGCGGGTATACGGCTATGATGCAGCCAACAAGGCTCTGAAGGTCAGTACCAGTTATACGGTGCCGGGTAGCAGTGCGTTGGGCAGTGGTGACTGTAGTGGCGGCAGCAAACTGATATCGGAAAAGGAAGTGCTGATCGACAGCCTGAACTTTGCGCTGGCCTCCGGCGCCAGCGGAACCGGCATGCGCGCCATCGATTTGGCCATTTCCGCCTCTCATGCCAACAGGCAGGCTCTATCCATGAGCCTGCAGAGACAGGTGAAACTACGCAACGACGGGTATTAGGTCATGTACAGGAAAAACGGGTTTACCACCCTGACCGTGACGCTGATGCTGGTGTCTATTCTGGTATCGGTATCGGTGTTTATCGGCAAGGCGCTGGTGTCGGAAAAGCGTATCGCTCTCAACGAAATCGAATACCGGGTGGCGTATGCCGCCGCCGAGAAGGGGGTGGCCGAGGCCATGGCCGAGCTAAAGGTCAACCCGAGTGCAGTGGCCCTGTCGGGGGCCGTGACGACGTCTTCGGCCCAGGCAAACTATAGCGTGACCATGGCAGCGAATTCGGCCATTTCGGGGATCACGGATATCGTTGCTGTATCTACCCTGGATAGTGGTGGCCAGGGCCGCGTCAGCGTACAGGTGGCCGAGCGCAGCATTCTCAACCCCAATAACTCGGGACCGGCGGCGGCGCTGTTGGTGGGCGGGGCCAGTACGGGGATCAGCGGTAATATGACGGTGGTGGGCAACCCTAATGGTGGCGGGCCCGGAATACCGGTGGCGATCTGGTCCGGGGAGGATATATCTGGCGGTGGCAGCATGCAGACTTGTCACTTGGAGGATTATGACAGCGGCTCCGGCTGCAGTGCCAGCATCAGTACCAAGAGTGGCGGCACTGTGGTATTAGGCACCGATGTGGTCGACAAAGATCCCGATTTCCCGATCGATATGCTGGAGCACATGTTCGGTTACGGCGCCGGAGAATGGGACAAAATAGAGGCCATGGCCACGGGAATAGTGTCCAGTTGTAATGATGTCACCCCACCGGGCTTTTTTATTGTTGATGGGGGGAGTGGGTGTGATCTCAGCGCTATCACCAGCTCGGCCTCAAGCCCCGCCATCGTTATTGTCAAGAACGCCGATGTTACGGCGAATGGCGGGGATAAATTTTATGGCCTGTTGTTTTCTTATGACTCTGATCCGACCGATGCCACCGAATTTGAGGTGAAACTGAATGGCGGTGCCCAGATATTTGGCGTTATTTCAACCAATCACGGCGGTGATAATTTAAATGGTACCTTTGATGCGGTTTATGATGCAGGCGTGCTTTGTATCCTGACCAATTGCGACGGCAGTGGCGGAGGAATTGGGAATCCCTTTGTCAGCATCAGTACCATTCCCGGCAGCTGGAAGGACTGGTAACAGGAGACAGAATGAAACGGCAACAAGGGTTTGGCCTGATCGAGGTATTGATCGCCTTTATCATGGTGTCGGTCACGGCGGGCTCATTGCTGCAACTGAACAAGAGCTACCTGGAATACAGCCGCGACGGTCGCAGCCGGGAGGTGGCCCTGCGGCTGGCCGAGTCCAAGTTGGACGAGATCAGATACTTTAAGGACAAGCAGGGGTACCAGAACATCGCCAGTGGCAGCGAATCGACGGCGCTGGACGGAGTGACTTACGAACTTGACTGGACGGTGGATGATTATGGCTGGGATGCCGCCAATACCAAGTGGGCCACGCCGCCACCGAGCGGGGTTGCCTCGGGCAAGAAAGAGATAGCACTTACCATCGGCTGGGAGGATGCCGGTGGTTCGGACAGCTTTACCCTGGCGTCGGTGGTGTCCCCCAACCTGTCCATCGACGGCGGTCCCTTCGGCAGCAGCGGGGCCAATACCGGCTTGGGACAGGGCGGCCCCAAGGTGGGCCATACGCCGGGCGCGATTCCGGACATCATCTCCATGGTGATCGATCCCGACACCGGTATCAAACAGGAAACCACCAAGCCGGCGCCTGAAATCAGCAAGCAAGGCAACGATGTGGTGGTGAGCTTTGATGCCGTTACCTATGATGCGGGTAGCGACAGCCTGATCAAGAGTGATAGCAGGACCCTATATTGTTCCTGTGATACGCAGAGTGGCACCAAATCCACCAGGAAACCGGCTGCCCCCATCGCCTTGTCCCAAGGTATTTATTGGGAAAATGGTGGGCTGACAGATAAAGGCTGGGGAACGAGTAGCAATGCAAATTGCACAAGCTGCTGTAATAACCATTACGATGTGCCCGCCAGCAGCCTGTTTGCCGATAATTATAACCAATTCAACAAGGGGCATAGCCACACCGGAAGCACCTATTTTGAGTCCTGTCGTATGTTGCGGATTGATGGCTACTATCAGGTGATGCCGGACTGGAACCTGGTCTCGTTGAATGTCTTTCCTCCCGGCTATCTGACGAATGTGGGCAATGTCACGCTCTATCAGGGTTATATAAAACAGGTGGTACAGGCGTATGTATCGGAGCTAAAGGCGGGAACGCAAACCGTTGATTATAAAGCGACACCTTATCGTGATTGGTTGTCCGCCAATGGTACAACCGAGCAACTGACATCTTTTGATGATTTGACCGACTTATTTGTTTCATCATCTTATCAGTTTGCCGCCAGGGCCATCTATGTCGACATACTGCCTCCGGATTTGCTGGATAAGGTTGATTTTACTCAAGATAATTGGCTGAGCGGGGTGTCCTTTAACGAAGTGAATGTCACCCTGTTGGCGGATTGGGAGGTAAGTGCGGTCGATGATCTTTATTTGGATGTCACCAACGAGGATATCAACACCATTGTCGACCCGGATAGCAATTATTTTGGCACCTATTCGCGGGGGTATGTGACCGGCGAGCTGATAACGCCCTTGGACAAGCCCAGTGTGACAGCCAAGATGACGCGCTATAACAGTGGCTTAACGGGCCAGAGCGCTATATCCACCTTTGATGGCAGCAATGAGTTCAGCTCCAGCCTGGATGTGGAGGTCAACACCGGATCCCTTGCAGACGTGACCTTCGACGGGGTAATACAGTGTTTAACCTCGAAGAGCAGTAACCCGACGGTGGCAATATCATGCTCGAAAAATGACTTCGGCAAGACGACGGTGACCGCCACCAATGGAACCTGCACGCTCAATAAAGAAGCGGATGTGGCGACCGCCAGCTATCAGTGCACGGTTCCGGCGCTGCAGTTGACAACAACGGTGACCTTCAGTGAAAACGCAAATAACAGTGACTTTGTGTTTAATGCCGGCGGTACCAATCCCAAAGTCATCAGCCTGACTGCCGGCGAGATTGCGGGCGGAACCATTCCCTGTGTCTTGCAGATAAGTAAAAACATCACAAATTACAGTGCCATGACCTGCACCCCTTAAGCCGGTTGTGTCGAAGTCGGCGCTGGTAACCCCGGCGCCTTTTTTTTATCATGCTTGCAATTTCTCGATGGATCACAGGCAAACCATGTCCCAACACCTGACCCTGGCGCTGGCCCAGTTAAATCTGACCGTCGGCGCCATCGAAGCCAATACCCGGGCGATGCTGGCCGCCGCCCTCGACGCCGAGCAACAGGGCGCCGAACTGGTGCTGTTTCCCGAGCTGGCCATCACCGGCTATCCGCCGGAAGACTTGTTGTTTCGCGAGGATCTGCACCTGCGGGTCGATGCGGCACTCGACCAACTGGCCCAGGCCAGCGGCAACACCGCCCTGGTGGTCGGTCATCCCTGGCGCCAGGACGGCAAACTCTATAATGCCGCTTCCTTCTTTTATCGGGGCAAGCTACAGGGGCGCTACTTCAAGCAGCTGCTGCCCAACTATGGCGTGTTCGACGAGAAGCGTTATTTCAGTGCCGGTGAGCAATCCTGCGTGGTCGAGTTCAAGGGCCACAAGCTGGGTCTGTTGATCTGCGAAGACGTATGGGAAGCGGGCCCTGCGGCGGCGGCGAAGGTGGCGGGAGCCGAGCTGCTGCTCAGTCTCAATGCCTCGCCCTACCATAGAGGCAAGGCCTGGATACGCAAGGATTTACTGGCCCAGCGCAGCCGCGACAATGCTTTGCCGCTGGTTTACCTCAATCAGGTGGGCGGTCAGGACGAGCTGGTGTTCGACGGTCGCTCCAAGGTATTCAATGCAGCCGGCGAACTGACCCAGAGCCTGACCGCCTTCGACAGCGAGCTGGCCTTGGTGCGCATGGAGTGCAAGGCGCCGGTGAAGGCGTACGTTCATGCGGCGCTCGAGCCGCTGGCCGAGGTGTATCAGGCGTTGGTATTGGCCACCCGGGATTACGTCAACAAGAACGGCTTCAACGGCGCCGTGCTGGGGCTGTCTGGTGGTATCGACTCGGCGCTGACCCTGGCCATCGCCGTCGATGCGCTGGGCAAAGATCGGGTGCAGGCGGTGATGATGCCGTTTCGCTATACCGCCTCCATCAGCGTGGAAGACGCGCAGGAAGAGGCCGAGCATCTGGGCGTGGAGTTCGATATTGTCTCCATCGAGCCGATGTTCGACGCCTTCATGGGCCAGCTGGCACCGATGTTCGAAGGCACACAAAAAGACACCACCGAAGAAAACCTGCAGGCGCGCTCCCGGGGCGTGCTGTTGATGGCGCTGTCCAACAAGCGTCGCCGGCTGGTGCTGACCACCGGTAACAAGAGCGAAGTGGCGGTGGGCTATTGCACCCTGTACGGCGACATGGTCGGCGGCTTTGCACCGATCAAGGATGTGCCCAAGACCTTGGTGTTCGAGCTGTCCCGCTATCGCAACACCCTGGGCTATGTGATACCGCAGCGGGTCATAGACAGACCGCCCTCGGCCGAATTGGCACCGGATCAGCTCGACCAGGACAGCCTGCCCCCGTATGATGTGCTGGATGCCATGCTCGAAGCCTATGTGGAGCAGGACCAGTCGCTGGATGATCTGCTGGCGGCCGGTTTCGATGAAGCCGATGTACGCCGGGTGATCAAGCTTGTGGATATCAACGAATACAAACGCCGTCAGAGTGCGGTGGGGCCGCGGATCACCCCGCGTAACTTCGGTAAAGACCGGCGTTACCCCATTACCTCGGGTTTTGGCAAAATAAATTGGTAAGGAGCCACCGATGAAAAAAATTGAAGCCATCATCAAACCCTTCAAGCTGGATGACGTGCGTGAAGCCCTGGCCGAGCGTGGTATTACCGGCATGACGGTATCGGAAGTAAAAGGATTTGGCCGCCAGAAAGGCCACACCGAACTGTATCGCGGTGCCGAGTATATGGTGGACTTTTTGCCCAAGGTAAAGCTGGAGCTGGTGGTGCAGGATGACTTGGTTGAGTCATGCATCGAAGCCATCGAAAACACGGCGCGCACCGGCAAGATTGGCGATGGCAAGATCTTCGTGCTTGATGTAGGTCAGGTGATCCGAATTCGTACCGGTGAACAGAACGAAGAAGCGGTGTGATAATAACGGGGGGAGGGATGGGTGATTTGGCAGCGAATTTCACCGAACTCCCGCCTCTAATCCCGGTCTCATGTTTCAACCGGCCGGCTTTTTTGTCACAATTGCCCATTAACATCGAATCAAGGAATAACATATGCCACTGCTGGACAGTTTTACCGTCGACCATACCCGAATGGAAGCACCGGCGGTGCGGGTAGCCAAAACCATGGCCACGCCTCATAACGACACCATTACCGTATTTGATCTGCGTTTCTGCCTTCCCAACCAGGAAATCCTGTCCGAAAAGGGCATCCATACTCTGGAGCACCTGTTCGCCGGCTTTATGCGTAATCATCTCAATGGTGACGGTGTCGAGATCATCGATCTGTCTCCCATGGGGTGTCGTACCGGCTTTTATATGAGCCTGGTGGGCGCACCGGACGAGCAGCGCGTGGCGTCGGCCTGGCTGGCGGCGATGGAAGATGTGTTGAAGGTGGAAAACCAGTCGCAGATCCCCGAGCTGAACGAATATCAGTGCGGCACCTTCGTGATGCACTCGCTGGATGAGGCCAAGGCCATAGCGCGCAATATCATAGAGCGTGGTATCGGTGTGAACAGCAACCAGACGCTGGCATTGCCGGAAGAGATGCTGAAATCTCTGTAATGACAGGCGGCTTCCCCTCGTGACAACGGCGCCCGGTTCAAGCAGCACTGGCTTAACCGGGCGCTTTGTCACTTGTTATTCTTACCCTTTAGATATACTTCCCTTATTACAGTGCTCAAATGGACCACTTTATGTCAGAACAACAAGATCCCTTCCTCAAACGGGAAGCCGAAAAATACGAAAACCCCATTCCCAGCCGGGAATTTATTCTCGAGCTCATTAAAACCAAGCAAGGCCCGGTTTCCCGGGATGATGTCTTTGCCGAACTGGCACTGGACGGCGAAGAGCAGGCCGAAGCCCTGCGCCGCCGCCTGCGCGCCATGGAGCGGGACGGCCAGCTGGTGTTCACCCGTAACAAGTGTTACGCCCTGCCCGACAAGCTGAATCTGATCAAGGGCCGTGTCATCGGCCACCGGGAAGGTTTCGGCTTCTTGCGTCCGGAAGATGGCGGCGACGACCTGTTCCTCTCTCAGCGTGAGATGGACGCGCTGATGCATGGCGATCAGGCACTGGTACAGCCCTTGCGTTTCGACTCGCGTGGCCGGCGCGAGGCGCGGGTGGTGCGGTTACTGGAGTCCCGTGACCTGGAAGTGGTTGGCCGCTATTTCGTGGAAAACGGCGTCAGCTACGTGGTGCCGGATGACAGCCGTATCGCCCAGGATATTCTGATCCCGCAGGGGGAGACCAAGGGCGCGCGCATGGGGCAGGTCGTGGTGATTGCCATCAGCCAGCGCCCCACCAAGCGCATGACCGGTGTGGGTAAAGTGGTCGAGGTGTTGGGCGAAACCATGGATCCGGGCATGGAAATCGACATTGCCCTGCGTACTCACGGTATTCCCCATGTGTGGCCGGAAGAGGTGAAACACGAGATTGCCAGGCTGACCGAACAGGTGCCGGAAGAGGCCAAACTGGGCCGCAAGGATCTGCGCGATCTGCCGCTGGTGACCATAGACGGCGAAGATGCCCGCGACTTCGATGATGCGGTTTATTGTCAACCCAGGAGCTCCGGTGGCTGGCGGTTATGGGTTGCCATTGCCGATGTGTCCTACTATGTGCGCCCCGGCACGGCACTGGACAACGAAGGCTATCTGCGAGGCAACTCGGTGTATTTTCCCGAGCAGGTGATCCCCATGCTGCCCGAGGTGTTGTCCAACGGCCTCTGCTCGCTCAACCCGCAGGTTGATCGACTGTGTATGGTGGCGGAGATGACCATTTCTGCTTCCGGCAAGCTGTCCGGATTCAAGTTCTATGAAGCTGTGATGAACTCCCATGCACGTCTGACCTACACCAAGGTGGCGGCCATGCTTAAGGGAGACGAGACCCTGCGCGAGCGTTATGCCCCGCTGGTACCGCATCTGGAAAACCTGGGTCAGCTGTATCTGGCGATGAAAGAAGCGCGACATCAGCGTGGTGCGGTGGAATTCGAAAGTGAAGAAACCCGCTTCGTGTTCAACCCTCAGCGCAAGATCGAGCGCATCGTGCCCGTGGTGCGCAACGACGCCCACAAGATCATCGAAGAATGTATGATCATGGCCAACGTGGCCGCCGCCCGCTTTATCGAAAAGCAGGAAGCCCACGCCCTGTTCCGGGTGCACGACAAGCCCGGCGAAGAGAAACTGACCGGTTTCCGCAGTTTCCTTGGCGAGCTGGGCCTGGAGCTGAAAGGTGGCCTGGAGCCGGAGCCGGCGGATTACGCCTTGCTGGCCGAACAGATCAAGGACAGACCCGATGCGGAGCTGATCCAGACCATGCTGCTGCGTTCCATGAAGCAGGCGGTTTATCAGGCCGACAACATGGGCCACTTCGGGCTGGCGCTGAAATCTTATGCCCACTTTACTTCGCCCATCCGTCGTTATCCGGATCTGGTGCTGCACAGAGCCATCAAGGCCCAGCTGAGCAAGCTGCAAGGCGACGGCGGCAACAAGACCGGTGGCGTGCCTTACCAGTATGATGAAGTCGCCCCCATGGGCGATCATTGCTCGACCACAGAGCGCCGTGCCGATGACGCCACTCGTGATGTGGCCGACTGGCTCAAGTGCGAATATATGCTCGATCATGTGGGTAGCGAATTTGGCGGCACCATCGCCAACGTTACCGGCTTCGGCTTCTTCGTGCGTCTGGACGAGATCCATATCGACGGCCTGGTACACATTTCCAGTCTGCAGAATGATTATTACCAGTTTGATCCGGCGCGTCAGACCCTGATCGGCGAGAACTTCCGTCGCCGTTATCGTCTGGGTGACAAGATCAAGGTCAAGGTCATGGCGGTGAATCTGGACGATCGCAAGATCGACTTCGAAACCGTGGAGGAGCCACTGCCGGCCGGTGCCAAAACCGGCAAGGGCGCCAAGAACCTGAAGTCGCGCCAGCGTGCCAAGCCGAAGAGCGGCGCCAAGCCTGACGCCAAACCGGCGGAAGGCAAGGGCGGTAACAAGCCCAAAGGTGGCAGAAAGCGCCGTTAACGTCTGATGTCGGTTCGTTAACGAGAAGGGTTGGCTTTGATGCCGACCCTTCCTATTTTACCAACACCATTTTGAGAATAACTCATGAGCAATGAACTGATTTTTGGCATTCACGCTCTCGATGCCCTGCTGGACGCTCACCCGGAACAGGTGCTGGAAGTGTGGCTGCTCAAGGGCCGTGAAGACGAGCGCCTGAACGCCTTGCAGGCCCGTCTGCTGGCCGTGGGGGTCAAGGCCCAGCCCGCCAGTCGTGCAGCCCTGGACAACAAGGCCAAGGGGGGGCAGCACCAGGGGGTGGTGGCCAAGGTCAAGGCCCAGCCGGTACTGAACGAGACGGATCTGGACCAGTTGCTTGCGGCGCAGGCCTTTCCCCTGCTGCTGGTACTGGATGGCGTGACCGACCCGCACAACCTCGGGGCCTGCCTGCGTACCGCCGATGCCGCCGGTGTGCATGGCGTGATAGTACCCAAGGACAAGTCTGCCAGCCTCGGCCCCGTGGTGCGCAAGGTGGCCTGTGGCGCAGCCGAAGTGGTGCCGCTGTTTCAGGTGACCAACCTGTCGCGCACCCTGCGTCAGTTGCAGGACAAGGGCGTCTGGGTCGTCGGTACCGCCGGTGAGGCGGATCACAGCCTGTATCAGGCCAAGCTCAGTGGCGCCCTGGCGCTGGTGATGGGCGCCGAAGACAAGGGCATGCGCCGCCTGACACGTGAACATTGTGACGAGCTGGTGAGCATCCCCATGGGCGGATCCGTGTCCAGCCTGAACGTCTCGGTTGCTACCGGTGTCTGCCTGTTCGAGATGGTGCGTCAGCGCGGGTAATCACGTTTTTCAGCTTTTCGAGGTCTATCATGCGCTGGCAATGTGCTTCTTTTACCGAGCTGAGCCCGGTCGAGCTCTATCGAATGCTGGCGCTGCGCTGCGCCATTTTCGTGGTGGAACAGGATTGTGCCTATCAGGATCTTGATGGTCTGGACTCGGACTCGCGGGTGCAACACCTCAACCTCTGGCGGCAGGGGCACTTGCTGGCAACCGCTCGCTTGCTCGGGCCGGGAGTGCAGGCATCCGATCAGGTCTGGATTGGCCGGGTGGCGGTGGCTGTCGAGGCGCGAGGGCAGGGGCTGGCACGTGAGTTGATGCAGTATGCGCTGGCCGAGGTGCAAGCGCGCTGGCCCGGCTATCCGGTAAGACTGAGTGCCCAGACCTATGTGCGCGACTTCTATCGGAGTCTGGGCTTTGTGCCACTCGGGAATGAGTACCTGGAAGATGGCATACCCCACCAGGAGATGGAGTTGAGATGCAGCGCATGATGGGCCGTCTTGTGGCCGATCGGCAGATGCTTGCGATACTGCTGCTGGTGCTGGGCAACCTGATGATTTCCTTCGGCGATGTACTGGTCAAATTGCTGGGCCAAACCGAGGTAACGCCTTATCAGTATGTGGCGCTGCGTTTTCTGATGACCTCGGCGCTGTTGCTGCCGTTCTGGTGGCGGCTGCCACGCGAGAAAAAGGGCTGGGGTCAGTGGAAAATCCACCTGCTGCGTGGCCATCTGCTGCTAATGGGATCGGTCTGTGTTTTTATCAGTTTGATCTATCTGCCGCTGGCCACCGCCAATGCGGTGTTTTATGCCGCCCCGCTGATGACGCTGCCACTGGCGGCACTGATCAGCAAGGAGCAGGTGCGACTGGCCACCTATGGGGTCAGTTTGTTCGGCTTCGGTGGCATCTTGATCGTGCTTAACCCGGCCGAATGGCACTGGGCCGGCTGGGTGGCGCTGCTGACCGCCTTTTCGATGGCAGCCAGCAACGTGCTGGTGCGTCGGCTGCCCCAGGGACGATCCGTGCTGGCCACTCTGTTTCTGACCCAGGCGCTGGCCATACCGGTGAGCTTTGCCCTGGCCTTGCCCGACTGGCAGCCGGTGGCGGGAGAGGTGTGGCTGTTGCTGATTGGCGCCAGCCTTGTCGGTATTATCTATCAGGGCATCTGTATTCTGGCCTATGCCATGGCCGATGCCAGCAAGATTGCCGCCAGCGAATATTCGGGGCTTATTTTCGTCACCCTGATGGGCATGGTGCTGTTTGCGGAGTTTCCGGACCTCAACGTCTACCTCGGTGCCGCCGTGGTGATCATCGCCATCGGCCTGCAGCGCCGGCTGCGTTAACACTAAGCCGGCAGCGGTAATAAGCGTCGCCGTGGGTATGGAGTTTATGGTGTTTTGTAGCCGCCAGCTTCAGCTGGCGGAGCAGACCAGGCGAGACCTTCAGGCCAGGTTGGGTACCTGCAGACAAATCTTCGTCTGTCGGCTTACCGCTTAAAGCTTTCTTTTGGGTTGGTTATCCCTTATACTACGCGACCTTAAAATCAGTCATTAAAACCTATTTAGTTCCTTGCCTCCGTTGGTGTGACTGAGCCCGCGCAGAGGCTATAACCCGTAAGGAGCAATCCATGCGTCATTACGAAATCGTATTTATGGTTCACCCTGACCAGAGTGAACAGGTTCCCGGTATGATCGAGCGCTACACCGGCGCCATCACCACTTCTGGCGGTCAAATTCACCGCATGGAAGACTGGGGCCGTCGCCAGCTGGCTTACCCGATCAACAAGCTGCACAAAGCCCACTATGTTCTGATGAACGTAGAAGCTGACCAGGCTGTTATCGATGAGCTGGAAACTAACTTCCGCTTCAACGATGCCGTGCTGCGTAACATGATTATGCGCACCAAGCATGCGGTCACTGAGCCTTCTGAAATGGCCAAGGTCAGAGAAGAGCGTCAACCCCGTCGTGACGACGCTCGCGCAGAAGCTGCAGAGTAATCCACGTTTTAGCTGAGGAATAGAATCATGGCACGTTTTTTCCGTCGTCGTAAGTTCTGCCGTTTCACCGCTGATGGTGTAACCGAGATCGATTACAAAGACATCGTAACCCTGAAAAACTATGTTACCGAGTCCGGTAAAATTGTACCGAGCCGCATCACCGGCACCAGCGCTAAATTTCAGCGCCAGCTGGCTCGTGCGATCAAACGCGCTCGTTACCTGGCCCTGCTGCCTTACACCGATCTGCACAAGTAAGCAGCGGCCTAACTCGCCAATATAGATAGAGGAAAGGTAATGCAAGTTATTCTGCTTGATAAAATCGCCAAACTGGGCGGCCTGGGCGACCAGGTAACCGTTAAGTCCGGTTATGCTCGTAACTTCCTGCTGCCCCAGGGCAAAGCCGTTCTGGCCTCCAAAGACAACGTAGCGACTTTCGAAGCTCGCCGCGCTGAACTGGAAGCCAAACTGGCCGAGCAACTGGCTGCTGCGCAAGCCCGTGCCGACCAGCTGTCTGGTCTGGAAAACGTGGTTATCGCATCCAAGTCCGGTGACGAAGGTAAGCTGTTCGGCTCCATCGGTGCCCGTGACGTGGCCGACGCCATCACCGCTGCCGGTGTTGCTGTTGCCAAGAGCGAAGTTCGTCTGTACGACGGTGTTCTGCGTAACACTGGCGAGTTTGAAGTGGGTGTGCAGCTGCACGCCGACGTTAAAGCGACCGTTAAAATCCAGGTCGTTGCTGCCTAAATCAGGCCGCTCGTTAAAAAAGCCCGCGCTTGTCGCGGGTTTTTTATTGTCCGCAATAAAGTTACAGTGGGAGAAAGCCTAGGGTCTGTTGACCTTTCGCGATGATTTTTTCGGCAGTTTGTGGGGGCTTGATACCAGGCTGCGTTGATGCCATGTAGTTACTCTACATAAATAAGTGATAACGCAGTAGCAAGCCCCCACAAGCGCAGCCCTGCGGGTTCGACTAAACGCGTTTAACTCGAACGAAATTTAACCGCGAAAGGTCAGCAGACCCTAATGGAGAGCACTAGATGGCAGACTGGATCACGGGCCGGGTCAAGGCTCGCAAGCAATGGTCGGATACTTTGTTTTCTCTGGTGGTGAATGCCGATGTCGAGCCGTTCAAGGCCGGACAGTTCACCAAGTTGGCCTGGCATGGCGAAGATAAAAAAGTGGCCCGAGCCTATTCCTACGTCAATCCGCCGGGGCAGGACTGCGAGTTTTATCTGGTGACCATTCCCGAAGGCCAGCTCACGCCTTATCTGGCCGGGCTCAATGTGGGGGATGAGCTGTTGGTGCAGCGCACGGCGGCCGGCTTTCTGACCCTGGATGAGGTACCACCGGGTCGTGATCTGTGGCTGATGGCCACGGGCACCGGTGTGGGTCCGTTTGTGTCCATGCTGGCGGAAGGCAGCTGCTGGCGGCAGTTTGATAATATCGTGCTGGTGCACGGGGTGCGCCTGGACGCAGAGCTGGGCTACCGAGAGCAAATAGCCGAATTGACGCAAGACCAGCCCCGTTTTCACTATGTGCCCTTTGTCTCCCGAGAAACGGTGGCCGGTGCCGAGCCGGGCCGTATCACTCACGCCATTGCCACTGGCCGCCTGGAACAAAGAGTCGGCCTTATGCTAACCCCGGAACACAGCCGCGTACTTTTGTGCGGTAACCCGCAAATGGTGCGCGACACCGTCACCGAACTCAAACACAAGGGGCTGGAGAAACACCTGCGGCGCAAACCCGGTCAGGTCCTGATGGAGAACTACTGGTAAAGAAGAGACGTGGGGCTAATCCCGAGTCGCTCATCCCGGGGGTTAACGGGTTAATACCATCATCAGGCTCAGAAAGGCCGCAAGTCCCCAGCCGAGGCCGATAATCCAGTAAAACACCCGGGCGCCCTGTTTGATGGGAATGCGGTTATAGAGTAAAAACAGATACCAGAACAGGGCCGGTATCAGCGGTAGCAAAAACAGTCGAGTCATGGTGATGCCTTATGGAGAATGAAACCTGAATGATATGGTATTCAACCATCATTGAACTGTATCAATGAGAACTTCATTGAGCCAATTATCATTCAGGGTCAGCTGAAGCCGTGTTATGTTGCAAGCTGAGTCATCGCTTATCAATAGTGGACAAGGAGTGAGACATGAAGCAATTGGTCATCAAGGCTTTCGGTGATGCGAGTCAACTGGTGCTGGTCGAGGAAAGCAGCCCGGCGCTGGCCGCCGATCAGATCCGGGTGCAGATGCACTATGCCGGAGTGAATCCTATCGATGCCAAGACTCGGGCCGGTCTCGGCTGGGGCGCTCAGGCCATCAAGGATAAGCTGCCCTGGTCGCCGGGCTTTGAAGTCATGGGTACCGTGCTGGAAGTGGGTGCCGAGGTCAGCATTCATCAAGCCGGCGATCGGGTGTTTGGCCTGTTGACCGGAGGTGGCTACAGCGAGAAGTTGGTGGTGCCGGCAAGCTGCCTGCTGCCGGTGCCCGATGAGGTCAGCGATGAAATGGCCGCCGGCCTGGCGCTGGCCGGTGCTACCGCCTGGCAGGGATTGACCGAGCACGGCGGCCTCAAGGCCGGCGAACGGGTGCTGATTTCCGCCGCTGCCGGAGGCGTTGGCCATCTGGCGGTGCAGTTGGCCAGGGGGCTGGGGGCCACCGTAGTGGCACTGGGCTCGTCTGCTAATCACGATTTCCTGCATAATCTGGGTGCCGATGAAGTGTTCGATTATCGCGATTCCGCCGCTCTTGAATCCATGGCGCCGGTGGATTTGTTCTTCGATCTGGTAGGTGGAACTTCCGGCTGTTCACTTCTGTCTCATGTTAAATCCGGTGGTCGTGTGGTGACGGTGCCGACCATTACCGCCGATGAGGTGAAGGCCGCCGCCGAGCCACTGGGGTTGACCGTGACCGGCATGCTCAAGCGTAACGACACCCAGCATCTGGAATTGTTGATGCAGGCGCTGGCCGAACAACGGCTGCGGGTGGAAGTGAGCCAGGTGTATCCGCTGGCCGAGGGCGCGGCGGCCCATCGTCAGATTGAAACCGGTCATACCCGCGGCAAGATATTGCTGCAGGGATGACCGGCCTAGCGACTTGATATAAGGAAACCCCATGAAGTATTGGTCCCTGTTGTTGCTCTTGTTCCCTTTGCTGGCACCGGCCGCTCCGCTGTTGGTTCAGGAAGTGGAGCAGGCCGAAGACGGGCTGGTGATCCCCTACCGGATGTACCGGCTGGATAACGGCCTGACGGTGCTGCTTAATGCCGACAAGTCCGATCCGCTGGTGCATGTGGAGATGACCTACCACGTCGGCTCTGCCCGGGAAGAGCCGGGTCAGACCGGCTTTGCCCACTTCTTCGAGCACATGATGTTTCAGGGCTCCAAGCACGTGGGCGATCAGGAGCATTTTCGCCTGGTCAACGAGGCCGGTGGCACCATGAACGGCACCACCAACCAGGACAGAACCAATTACTTCGAGACGGTGCCGGCCAATCACCTTGAAAAGATGTTGTGGCTGGAAGCGGATCGCATGGGGTTTCTGCTGGAGGCGGTGAGCCAGCGCAAGTTCGAAATTCAACGTGACACCGTCAAGAACGAACGTGGCCAGCGTATCGACAACCAGCCCTATGGACTGGTGGGCGAACGCATGGGGGAGCTGCTCTATCCGCGGGATCATCCCTACAGCTGGCAACCCATCGGTTATGTGGAAGATCTGGATCGGGTCAACGTGGATCATCTGAAGGCATTTTTCAAACGCTGGTATGGCCCCAACAATGCCACCCTGGTGATCTCCGGTGACTTCGAGACCGAGCAGACCCTGGACTGGGTGGAAAAGTATTTCGGACCCATTCCCGCCGGCCCCAGTGTGACCTCGGCCGAGCCGCAACCGGCCAAACTGGAACAGAGTCGCTACCAGACCCTGGTGGATTCTCGCATTCGCATGCCGATGCTGTATCTGTCTTATCCCACCGTTTACCTGGGTCACCAGGACGAGGCGGCGCTGGATGTGTTGTCCAATGTGCTGGGCGGGGGCAAAAGCTCGCTCTTGTATCAGCAGCTGGTGGAAACCGGAAAGGCGGTCAGCGCCGGGACCAGCCATTACTGTGCCGAGCTGGCCTGTACACTGAGCGTCTGGGCCTACAGCAATCCGTCCAAAGACGGCTCTCTGGCACCGCTCAAGCAGGAAATAGACCGCATCGTGGCCGAGGTAGCCGAACGGGGTATCAAGGCCGATGACGTTGAAAAGGCGGTGACCGAACTGCGTGCCGACTTGATCCTCGGCCTCGACAGCACCAAGGGTAAGGCTCGCCAGCTGTCGCTGGGGCAGGTGCTGAAAGACGATCCCCTCTATGCGATCAATGCCTGGCGTCAGCTGGCCGGGACCACGCCGGAACAGGTGACGGCTGTGTATCGCCGTTATCTGCAGGATAAACCGGTGGCAGCCCTGAGCGTGGTACCGACCGGTAAAAACGACTGGCAGGCCGCCGTGCCCAATAATGAGGTGGCCGAACGACAGTTGCCCGCCCCCGATGAGGCGCTCGCGTCATTGCCGGATCGCAAGGTAGAAGACAGCTTCGATCGTAGTGTGATGCCCCCGGCGGCGGAGCCGGTGAAAATCAAGGTGCCGCCGCTGTGGCAGGACTCCCTGGGCAACAACATTCAGTTGCTGGGCACGGTCAACGACGAGATACCGGCGGTATCGGTGATCCTGGCGCTCCCCGGCGGCCAGCGGGCCGAAAGCCCGGATGACATCGGGCTGGCCACCCTGACGGCGGCGATGATGAATCAGGGATCGGAGCGGCTGAAGGCCGGTGCCTTCAGCGAAGCGCTGGAGCGACTCGGTGCCAGCATCAGCGTGCGCAGCGGTTTTTATACCAACCTGATTGAAATCACCAGCATGACCGAGACCCTGCCGCAAACCCTGGCCTTGGTGGAAGAGCTGCTGTTTCACCCGGGTCTGCGTGAGCAGGACTTTGAACAGGTCAAATCCAGGTTGCTGGAGTCCATGGCCCAGAACCGGCATCAGCCCGCCTGGCTGGCCCAGCATGCGTTTCGTCAGCTGATGTACGGTAATACCCGCATGGGCTTGCCGGACGAGGGCCGCGCCGAGCAAATCAGAGCCATCACGCTGCAGCAGGTGCGTGATTACTATCACCGTTATTACAACCCGGCCAATGGTCATGTGCTGGTGGCCGGCAGTCTGACCCCCGGGCAGGCCCGGACGGCGTTTGGTTTTTTGACTCGCTGGCAGGGTGAGACACCGGCCGTACCCGAGGTCAGTGTGCTACCGCAACCCGCGGCGGCAGGTATTTATGTGGTGGATGTACCCGGGGCCGTGCAGTCGGTGCTGCGTATCGGCCGTCGTGCTTTGCCGCTGGATGCTACCGGGCCTTTTTTCCATGCCAACCTGATGAACTTCAACCTGGGTGGCAACTTCAACAGCCGCATCAACCAAAACCTGCGTGAGGACAAGGGCTTCACCTATGGTGCCAACTCCTATTTCACCGGCAACCGCGATGCGGGCGTGTTCGTGGTGGCCACCGATGTGCGTGGTGACGCGACAGTTCCGGCCATCGAGAACATTCTGTCGGAGTTCAGCCGCTTCCGGGAGCAGGGCCCGAGCCAGGAGGAACTGAGTTATCTGCGCAGCAGCTACTCCCAGCAGGATGCCCTGTCCTACGAAACCCTGGGTAACAAGGCGGGTTTTCTGCTGCAGTTGGCGATGATGCAGCTGTCACCGGATTACCTCGATGAACAGCAGCAGATAGTAGCCGGTATCGACAGCAAGGCGCTGACCGAGCTCGCCGAGCAGTGGCTGGATCCCGACGATATGGTGGTGGTGGTGGTCGGCGACAAGGAAAAGCTTGAAAAATCGCTGGCGCAACTCCATCTTCCGGTACACGACTTTACCATTGAGTAACGAGGCCAGACCTCTCGCGGGATAACACTGTCGCCATTGACTAGCGGTTATCCCGTGCCAAAGAGTAACCAATAATGACCAAAACAACATTAACACTGGCCGAACGACTCCAGGCCTGGCACTCGCCGGCGCGCCTGCCCGCCATCAAGGGAATTCGTCGTGGCATAGAGCGAGAAAGCCTGCGCATCACGCCAGACGGTCACCTGGCCCAGACCAGCCACCCCGAGGTACTGGGCTCGGCCCTGACCCACGCTAACATCACCACCGATTTTTCAGAATCCCTGATGGAGTTCATTACACCGGTGTCGGATTCGGTGGAGATATTGCTGGCGCAGCTGGGTGATATTCACGGCTATACCATGCGCCATCTGGGCGAAGAGCAGCTATGGCCGCTGAGCATGCCCTGTCTGCTCAAGGGGGATGATCATATTCCGCTGGCCCGGTATGGCAGCTCCAATGTCGGGCGAATGAAAACCCTCTATCGGCAGGGTCTTCACCATCGCTACGGCAGCCGGATGCAGGTGATCTCGGGGGTGCACTTCAACTTCTCCATGCCAGACAGCTTCTGGAGTGAATGGCATCAGTTGGAGGGCAACGGTGGTTGTCTGCAGGATTTTGTGTCCGACAAGTACCTGGGGCTGATCCGCAACGTCTATCGTTTCGGCTGGCTGATCCCCTATTTGTTTGGTGCCTCACCGGCGTTGTGCGGATCTTTCCTCGACGGGCGAGATCATCAGCTGCCGTTCGAGCGGCTCGGCAAGGGTACTCTCTATCTGCCCTATGCCACCTCGCTGCGACTGTCGGATCTGGGCTATACCAACAACGCCCAGGCCGAGCTCAATATCTCGTTGAGCAGCCTGGATGAATACGTTGCCTCGCTGCGTCGTGCCATCGGCACCCATGCGGCGGAGTTTGCCAAAATCGGCGTCAAGGTGGACGGGGAATACCGCCAGCTCAACGACAATGTGCTGCAGATAGAAAACGAACTCTATGCACCGATCCGACCCAAGCGCACCGCCGAAAGTGGTGAAAAGCCGTCGGAGGCCCTGGCCACCCGCGGCATCGAATATATCGAAGTGCGCTCAGTCGATGTGAACCCCTTCTCGGCGGTGGGCATAGATGCGAGTCAAATTCGTTTCCTGGATACCTTCCTGCTCTGGTGTCTGCTGACGCCGTCGGCGTCGCTGACGGAGGGCGAGATTGCCCTCAACCGGCGCAACTTCAACAAGGTGGTGCTGGAAGGGCGCAAGCCCGGCCTGGAGCTGGAAGTGTTCGGCGGCGAGCCCCTTACCCTCAAGGCGTTGGGCGAGCGTTATTTCGGCGAGCTGAAAGAGGTTGCGGCGCTGCTGGATGCCTGCTGTGGCCGAGGCTGTTACGGCAAGGCTCATGCCCAGCAGCTGGCGGCGATTCGGGATCCGGGGCTGACCCTGTCGGCCCGGGTACTCGACGAACTGCAACAGAGCGGTCAGGATATACTGCCCTTTGGTCTGGCCCTGTCGAAGCACTATCATCAGCAGCTGCAGCAAAGTCGCCCCCGGTACTGGGAAGACAGCTACTTCGACGAAGAAGGCGCTCGCTCCGAAATGCGTCAGCGCAAGATAGAAAGCTCCGACACCATCGGCTTCGATGAATTCCTGCAGAATTACTTCGGGCAGTAATCTTCCAGTAAGAGGATGCCTCTTGGTCACATGTTTTTGTTGATTTCTGGTGACAGGTGAGCCTAGAAAATCGGACAAAGGGCACTACTCCGCCGACACGCCGTATGACATGACACTCGCTGTTTCAGCCTGCTGCGAATATTCACTGGATATTCGGTCAGGCTGAAACGGCTCGTCACGGCGAGCAAGCTCGCCCCTGGGGCTCGGCCGCGCCCTCCCTGGCGCGGCCGGGAAATGCTCCTGCCGTTCAGGCATTCCCACCATCCATGGTGGTCAGATGGTCGGCTGAGCGTCACAGGGATATGCTCGCAGCGTGTCGGAGGAGGCAACCCTGTTGCCTCTTTATCCCGCTAGCTGATGGGTGGTTAAGATATAGGGTAAGAGGTGAGGGGCCAAGCGTGAATTTCATGTCTGGTCCCTCTCGGTTTTTAACAACAAGGAAGCGTGATGAGAGTGGTGTGTCTGGTGCCGTCATGGACCGAAACCCTGATCGAGTGCGGTGTTAATGTAGTGGCGCGGACCCGATATTGCGTACACCCGGCCGACAAGGTGGTCTCGTTACCTGTCGTCGGTGGCACCAAGGATGTGCAGTGGAGCAAGGTCGAGGCGCTGGCGCCGGATATGGTGATTTTCGATAAAGAAGAAAACACCCTGGAAATGGCAGAGACCTGCCCGTATCCCTATTTCGCTACCGAGGTGAAATCGGTACACGACATGCCGGAGGCGCTCGAGCTGCTGGCGCAGCAGTTGGGTTCAGATGCCTTGCTGGATTTGAGCGCGCGCTATCAGGCGGTTCTGGCCGAAACAAAAGCCTGCTCGCCCGAGGTGTTGCCGCTGTTGTCCGGTGACTCCGCTTCCTCGCTCTCGGTGCTGAACGACAATAGAAAGTGGCTGTACCTGATTTGGCGCAAGCCGTTCATGACTGTGGGCCGAGACACCTTTATCTATTCCGTATTCGCGCATCTGGGCTTTGCCGACAAGCTGCTCACCTTCGACGATCGCTACCCTTCATTAGAGGAAGAGTGGATTCGCGAGCACAACCCTGTGCTGCTTTGCTCCAGCGAGCCCTATCCCTTTGCGGGCAAGCTGGAGCAGACCAGAGCAGAGCTGCAACTTGACGCGGTATTGATCGATGGCGAGCCTATGTGCTGGTACGGAGTGCGTTCGCTGCGCTACCTGGAGTCGCTATAAAAACCGTACAAAAAAGCCCGCATGCGCGGGCTTTTTTGTTGCTGGCAGATGGTTAACCGGCGGGGAAGTTGGCTTTCAATACGGCCTTGGCGTTGTTGGCCATGTTGGTCAGCCCCAGGGTGCTGTAGGCCTCGGCCATGATCTGCAGCGCCGGTTGCAGGGTGTCGGTATCCGGATAGGATTGCACCACGAATTTGGCACGGTTGGCGGCGGCCAGCCAGGCACCCCGTTTCATGTAGAACCGGGCTACGGCCAGATCGTATTTGGCCAGCCGATTTTTCAGAGCCACCATGCGGGCCCGGGCATCGGCGGCGTAAACGCTGTCCGGGTACTGGCGCAGTAGTTGACGGAAATCGGCAAAGGCCTGGCGGGCATAGGCCGGATCCCGGTCGGCTCTGTCTACGTTGAGCAGCTCCTGAAAGAAATTATGATCGGTGGCCATGTTGGTCAGGCCCCGCATGTACTGGGCATAATCGACGCTGGGGTGGTTGGGGTTCAGGCGAATGAAGCGATCTATGTTGGCCAGGGCCCGGGCGGTGTCATCCTGCTTGTAGTAGGCATAGATAAGATCGAGCTGTACCTGATTAGAGTAGGCCCCAAACGGATAGCGAGAGTCCATGGCTTCCAGCAGCTCTGCGGCACGGATAAAATTACCGGCCTGCAGGCGAGCCTGTGCATCCTGATAAAGCACTTCGGGCGGCTCGTCCGGTACTTCGTCTTTTTTGGTGCTGGAGCAGCCGGTGGCGGTCAGCGCCAGGGCAAGAGTCAAAGTGAGCCATACGCTTCGTTGTTTAGCCATGTAAAGAGTCCATTTTTGCGATTCGGGAACCAAGTAAGCGGAAACTGATTAAGCTCAGCGTCAAGAACCGCTAGAATACCCAATTAAACATCATTTGGTAACCAGTGGTCTCTATGAGCCAGCAAATCGAACTGAACGGCGTCGTTGCCGATCATCAATACGGTCAGCGTTTGGATCAAACGTTGGCAGACATGTTCCCCGATTATTCCCGTACCCGGATAAAAACCTGGATTCAACAGGATCAGGTGCGGCTGGATGGTCAGGTAGCCAACAAGCCCCGGGAAAAGGTGCTGTCGGGGCAACAGGTGGTGATTCACGCCGAGCTGGAAGACGATGTACGCTTCGAGCCCGAAGACATCCCTCTGAACATCGTCTACGAAGACGACGACATCATGGTGATCAACAAGCCGGCAGGCCTGGTGGTGCACCCGGGTGCGGGCACGCCGGGCGGCACCCTGCTTAATGCCCTGCTGCACTATTGCCCGAGCATTGCCGAAGTTCCCCGTGCCGGCATAGTGCACCGGCTCGACAAAGACACCACGGGTCTGATGGTGGTGGCCAAGACGATACCGGCGCAAACGCACCTGGTGACGGCGCTGCAGGGGCGGGAAATCACCCGGGAATATGAAGCGGTAGCTATCGGCCACATGACGGCCGGTGGCACTGTGGAGGCCAACATAGGTCGTCACCCCACCCAGCGCATTCAGATGGCGGTGGTCCCTTCCGGTAAACCGGCGGTAACTCACTATCGCGTGATGGAAAAGTTTCGTGCCCACACCCGGCTGCGCCTGCGGCTGGAGAGCGGCCGGACCCACCAGATCCGGGTGCACATGGCGCACCTCAAGCACCCGCTGGTGGGTGACCCCGTCTACGGCGGTCGCCTCAAGCCACCGCGCAGCGCCAATCCCGAATTGCTGGCGTTTTTGCGTAACTTCAAGCGTCAGGCCCTGCATGCGGTGATGCTGCGACTGGAACATCCGATCAGCGGTGAAATGATGGAATGGCATGCACCCATTCCCGATGATTTTGTGGCCCTGGTCGAGGTGCTGCGCGCCGACACCAAAGATCATCCGGACGATTTGGTATGGATCTGATCCTGCCCGACTGGCCGGCGCCAACCAATGTATGTGCCGCCCAAAGCAGTAGAACCGGAGGGGTGAGCCCTGCGCCGTTCAACAGCCTGAACCTGGGCACCCATGTGGGTGACAAGCTCTTGTGGGTGCAGGCCAACCGGGAGCGGCTGGCTGCCTGTCTCAACCTGCCGAACGAGCCCGTATGGCTGGAGCAGGTGCACGGCATCCGGGTGCTGAGTTTGCCGGATGACTTGTCGGATAACATGAATAATCCCACCGCCGATGCGGTAGTGAGCCGTACCCCGGGCCAGGTGTGTACCGTGATGACCGCCGACTGTCTGCCGGTGCTGTTCTGCGATCAGGCCGGTACAGTGGTCGCCGCGGCTCATGCGGGCTGGCGCGGGCTGGCGTCGGGCGTGCTGGAAGCCACTCTGCAGGCCATGGCGGTGGATTCGTCCGAGGTGCTGGCCTGGATGGGGCCGGCTATCGGCCCGGCGGCCTTCGAGGTGGGCGGTGAGGTAAGAGATGCCTTCATCGATCATTCTTCTCTGGCGGTAGATGCCTTCGTGGCTCATGGCGATGTGAAAGGCGACAAGTGGCTGGCCAACATCTATCACCTGGCCCGGCTACGGCTGGCAGCGGCGGGGGTCACGCATATCTACGGTGGTGAACACTGCACCTATACCGATGCACAACGGTTTTTCTCTTATCGGCGTGACAGAGAAACCGGTCGCATGGCGAGCCTGATCTGGCTGGATTAGCCAAAACTTATCTGCCGGCTGGTTGATATTCAGCCATAAAACCCCATCTTTAGTATCAGTAATCAATCTTGTGTTCCCGCCAGGTGGCGGGGGTATTTGAGGAGAGTTCTGATGCGTCTTGATCGTCTTACCAGTAAATTTCAGCTCGCCCTGCAAGATGCCCAGTCGATGGCATTGGGGCGTGATCATGCCTATATGGAAGCGGCTCATCTGCTGGTGGCCATGCTCAATCAGGAAGGCGGTACCCTGCGTCCCTTGCTGACCACCGCCGGGGTCGACAGCAATGCACTGCGATTGGAGCTGGATAAATCTCTGGATCGGTTGCCCAAGGTTAGCGGAGGCGATATGGATGTGCAGGTGTCGCCGGTGCTGGCGCGCTTGCTCAACCAGTGCGACAAGCTGGCGCTGCAACGTAAGGATGCCTACATCTCTTCGGAGCTGTTTTTGCTGGCGGCGCTGGAGGACAAAGGAGAGCTGGGCGAGGCACTCAAACGGCTGGGCCTGACCAAAGACAAGATCAGCAAGGCCATAGAGCAGGTACGCGGCGGCCAGAAGGTGGACGATCCCAACGCGGAAGAAAATCGCCAGGCACTGGAAAAATACACCATAGATCTGACCGAACGGGCCGAACAGGGCAAGCTGGATCCGGTGATCGGCCGGGACGATGAAATTCGCCGTACCATTCAGGTGCTACAACGGCGCACCAAGAATAATCCGGTGCTGATTGGTGAGCCCGGTGTCGGTAAAACTGCCATCGCCGAAGGCCTGGCGCAGCGAATCATCAACGGCGAGGTACCGGAAGGGCTCAAGAACAAGCGGGTGTTGTCACTCGATATGGGCGCGCTCATTGCCGGCGCCAAGTATCGTGGCGAATTTGAAGAACGACTCAAGGCGTTGCTCAACGAGCTGGCCAAGGAAGAAGGGCAGGTGATCCTTTTCATCGATGAGTTGCACACCATGGTCGGCGCCGGCAAGGGCGAGGGCGCCATGGACGCCGGTAACATGCTCAAGCCCGCGCTGGCGCGGGGCGAGCTGCACTGTGTTGGAGCGACCACCCTCGATGAGTACCGCCAGTACGTAGAAAAAGACTCGGCCCTCGAACGCCGCTTCCAGAAAGTATTGATCAACGAGCCGACAGTGGAGGATACCATCGCCATTCTGCGTGGCCTCAAAGAACGCTACGAGCTGCATCATCATGTTCAAATCACCGATCCGGCCATAGTGGCGGCGGCGGTGTTGTCGCATCGTTATATTGCCGACCGTCAGTTGCCGGACAAGGCTATCGATTTGATCGATGAAGCCGCATCCAGTATTCGATTACAGATCGACTCCAAGCCGGAGCCGCTGGATAAACTGGATCGCCGCATCATCCAGCTTAAGCTGGAAGAGCAGGCGCTGTTGAAAGAAGACGACGAAGGCAGCCGCAAGCGCTTGCAGCTGATCCGTGATGAACTGGCCGAGAAAGAAGGTGAGTACGCCGATCTGGAAGAGATATGGGTCTCGGAAAAAGCGGCCATGGCCGGCACTCAACATATCAAGGCCGAGCTGGAGCAGGTGCGTCGGGATTTGGACGTGGCACGCCGGGCCGGAGATTTGGGCCGTATGTCCGAGCTGCAATACGGCCGTATCCCCGAACTGGAAAAACAGCTGGATCTGGCGGCCCAGGCCGAAATGCAGGAACAGCATCTGCTGAAAAACCGGGTCACCGACGAAGAAATTGCCGATGTGCTGTCGCGCTGGACCGGTATTCCCGTCGCCAAGATGCTGGAAGGAGAAAAAGACAAGCTGTTACGTATGGAAGACTGCCTGCACGAGCAGGTGATCGGCCAGAACGAGGCGGTCGAGGCGGTGTCCAATGCCATTCGCCGCAGCCGGGCAGGATTATCCGATCCCAACCGGCCGGTGGGCTCTTTCCTGTTCATGGGGCCGACCGGTGTGGGTAAAACCGAGCTGTGCAAGGCGCTGGCCGATTTTCTGTTCGACAGTCGCGATGCCATGGTACGCATCGATATGTCGGAGTTTATGGAAAAACACTCGGTGTCTCGTCTGGTGGGGGCGCCTCCCGGCTATGTGGGTTATGAAGAGGGCGGTTACCTGACCGAGGCGGTGCGGCGCAAACCCTATTCGGTGATCCTGCTGGATGAAGTGGAAAAGGCGCATCCGGACGTGTTCAACATACTGCTGCAGGTGCTGGATGACGGCCGCCTGACCGACGGTCAGGGGCGTACCGTGGATTTTCGCAATACCGTGGTGATCATGACCTCGAATATCGGCTCGGATCTGATCCAGGAGCACAGCACCGCCAAGGATTATGATGAAATGAAGGAAATGCTGATGGATGTACTGAGCCATCAGTTCCGGCCCGAGTTCATCAACCGTATCGACGATATAGTGGTATTCCACCCGCTGGGCGAGGATCAGATAAAGTCTATTGCCCGTATTCAGCTGCAGGGGCTGGTAGAGCGGCTCGAAGACAAGGGTTTCGAGGTCACCATTACCGAACGGCTGCTGGAAAAACTGGCCCATGCGGGTTTCGATCCGCTGTTTGGCGCCCGTCCGCTGAAGCGGGCGGTACAGCAGAAAGTGGAAAACCCACTGGCGCAGGCCATGCTCTCTGGACGGGTGGTTCCCGGCAAACCGCTGGAACTGGATGCCGACAATGACGGCCTGATACTCAATCAGTAAATAAAAATCCCGCTGCGGCGGGATTTTTATTGCGTGTTAACCCGGCCGGCCGTCGATTCTTGGTCGGGTCAGTATCGGCCAGTACACCCAACTGAAAAGCCCAAAGGCCAACATCCAGGCCATGGCACTGGCGTGATAGGCGATATTGGTCATGCCGGGTACCAGCAAAGGTAGCAGGCTGCGCAACAGTGCCGCCAGAATCAACAAGGCAAAGGCAATAACGACGGGGCGGCCTATCTCCAGCGACCGACCGGAGTGGCCCAGCGATACCCGGGTAACCATCCCCAATATCACGGTGCCCAAGGCCCCGGCGGTCAGCCAGTGACTGGCCAGGGAGATGCTGATCCCCCAATTCAACAGCGCCGCGGCCAGGGCCAGCAAGCCCAGGGGTATAAAGAGATAGCCCAGGTGCAGTACCCACAGCAGGGGGATATTCAGTGTCAGTTTGCTGTTCCAGCGGGCCAGGCGAATCAGGTTGGCAAGAGCCGCTATCAGCAGGATCGCAGCCAATACGCCATTAAAGCCGTCGGTGCGCGGCAACAACAGCCAGCCAAGTCCCCCCAGCCAGAGCGATCCCAGAGCGAGCTTTTCCAGCCAAATCAGTGGCTCGGTTTTTTCGGTACCGGTGGCGCGGGCGGTAAAGAAGGGAATTACCCGGCCACCCATCACGGCAATCAAACCGCTCAGGGCCAGCACGGTCGCAATAAAGGCGCGCTCGCTCAGCAGCCAGTTACCACTGACGGCGGCGTAATAGCTGAGCGCATTGAGCAGGGTGAATACGATGAATAAAGGTACGAAGAACAGGTTGCGCCATTGTTTTACTTGCAGCACGGGCCAAGCCACCATGCCGGCCACCAGTGGCAGCCACAACAGGTCGAGCATGATCACCAGTGGAGCAAGCTCACCTCGTAGTGGCATCAAGAGGCGGGGAAGTAGCCAGATCCCGGCGACCAATGCCAGCGGCCAGCCGCGCACCCCGGCAATACCGGTCCAGTTCTGCATGGCGGTAAGCACGAAGCCGGCGACGATGGCCAGTGCAAAGCCGAAGATCATTTCATGGGCATGCCACCAGATGGGATTGCGGACTCCCGGCAATACCGTCATGCCCGACAGGCTGAGCAGCCACAGCATCATGGCCAGACAGGAAAAAAGCGCACCTCCCAGAAAGAACACTCGAAACCCGAGCCGGAACAGTGGCCATATCCTGCTTTCTTTGTCTGCGTCCAGTATCTGCATTTATCGTTATCCTTTATTGGTATTTCACATGCAGATTATATAGTAGCGTCATCAGAAAACATGGATCAGGATCAAAACGGGGTGATTAAAACCATCTTCGTTTAAATAAAAAACGAATTGTTTGAATTGTCAGCGTTTGGATGCCAAAGGCCTGTTTTTATCAAAAAAGCCCTTGCGCAAAATCGGCCGCTCCCTATAATGCGCATCCACTGACACGGGGCAACACGCCCACGGTCACCAGGGTTGAAAGACAACGAAACAAAGTTTGATTCAACGCTTGACGAACAACACGGAATGCGTAGAATACGCATCCCTGACCTGAACAAGGTCACGCTCTTTAACAATTTATCAAGCAAACTGTGTGG